>JANWKK010000069.1 GCA_025451425.1 Gemmatimonadaceae bacterium | reverse complement strand
CGCCGCTGCCCTCGAGATCGACACAGCGCAGACAATTGATCACGAATAACGCGAATGACGCGAATGACGCGAATGACGCGAATGACGCGAATGACGCGAATGACGCGAATGACGCGAATGACGCGAATGACGCGAATGACGCGAATGACGCGAATTGTTCGATTCGCGTCATTCGCGTTATTCGTGATTCTTGTTCAATTCCTGCGCGATGTGAGACGTTACGGGTTGAAATTCGGATTCGCGCTCGTTTCCTGCGGCGGAATCGGCGTGCAGAAGTTGCTTCCGAATGTCGGCGGGTTCTTACTCTTGAGGTATGTCGCAGACAAATTCGGATCAGTCAACACAGCCGTCACGGGCACAGACGGATTGCGGCGCAGATCTCCCAATTTCTTCCCTTCGAGCCAGAAGTCACGTGCGCGCTGATTGAGCAGCTCGCTCATCACCGACAGCGTGTCCGTGGCACCGCCGTACGCGCTCTGGCCACCAGCAGCGCGCCGCGCATTGATGAGCGTGAGCGCCGCCGAGGTGTTGGCGCTACCGTGGATGGCCGCTTCCGCACTGATATACTGTGCCTCGAGCGAGGACGCGAGGCGAATCGGATCGCCGTAGGTTTTGTACTTCGCCTGAACGATGTACGGTACGCCGTTGAGCGTCGAGCCGGGACGCGTGCTGTCGGCAGGCGTGCGGGGATCGCCCGTACGATAGAGTGCCGGCGCAACGATCTGCGCACCAGCCGTGATGCCGTAGAACTGATTACCTAACGATCCCTGAGTGCTCACGTTGGCGCTGGTGACCACGTTGGCCTGGAAGCCGGGCGGGACCAGGGCTGCCGTCTGGCTCGCGTGAGTGTAGTCACCCTTCTGCAAGTACGCCCGAGCGAGTCCGACGTTCGACGTGTTGACGATCGCGGTACCGGCCGAGCCGGCCGCGGTGGCGATGGTTACCGCACTGGTGAAGCGAGTGATCGCCGAATCGATGAGCTGCGCGTCGCTGAGCTGCGGTCCACCTTGAATGACGCCAGCGCATGCCGACTCGGCCATGAGCTCGAGCGCGAAGCCGAGGTTCATCGAGGCGCGTGCGAGATTGATATCCGATGCCGCAGACGGACCACCTTGCAGCGCTTTGACTGCGTTCTCATTCGACGCGATGGCGAGACTCAGCGGCGCGAAGAAGTCGGTATTGATGTCGTCGGTCGAGGCGAAATTGCGCGTCGCGATTCGATTCTGTTGAAGTCGCGCGGCGCCGCTCCAGAGCTCTTCGGCAATCAAGCCGCCGTAGACCCCGACGCTCTGAAACGCGATGAAGAAGTTGGTCTGCGCCGACAGCGAGAGTGTGGTGCCGTCAGCGTTTGGGTTGAAGGTCGCGGCGTCGATGACGGACGGGTTCGAGACGTCCATGTTGCAGGCGACCGCGCCCACAACGCCAGCGAGAGCCACCGCGATCGATAAAGATCTTTTAATCATGGCTCTGATCCTCAGAACTGGAGGTTGAGGCGGACGATCCAGCGGCGCGGATTCGGCACCGTGAACTCTTCGACCGACGGGAACTGAGCCTGGCCGCCATTCACAGTGTTCGCCTGCAGCTCCGGATCGGGACCATCGAACGCTGCCTTCTTCCAGATGTGCAGGTTGCGTCCGCCGACGACCAGCGACGCACCCGCCGCGCGCATCCGTTGCGCGAGCTGCACCGGCAGATCGTACGAGAGAGAGAGCTCCTGCAGCCTAACGAAGTCCGTCGGCTGGAGATACCGGTCGAGCACGAGCGGGACCGACGCGCCAGCTGGCGTCTTGAACGGTCCTTCGTGCGCGATCAGCTCGGTTTTGCTGTAGCCGCCCTGGCCGGCAGGCAAGTTCAACCCGGCGCTCGTTCCGGTGAGGTCCTGAGAGAGCGGCGTCACGTTGAGAATCGTTGCACCTTGCTGATGCGTGCAGAGGCCGTAGAGGCGGAAGTTCCGAAAGAGCGTTACGGTGCTGCTGAAATTCGCCGTGAACGTCGGGAACTGCGGGCTCGTGAACACTGGCGTACCAGTGACCGTGGCAACGCCGGCGACGGTGTCAATGCTCGTGATCTGACTCGAGTACCACGACGCGAGCGGCTTACCGACGACGTAGCGGTACGTGAGATCGGGACTGATCTCCGATTGCGCGGGGATCGTGATGCCGCCGAGGCTTACGAGCTTGTTATGCAGCGTCGCGCCCGTGAGCGCCGCGTCCCATTTGACGTTGCGGAGCTCGACCGGTGTTGCGTGCACTGTAAACTCTATTCCGCGATTGTCGACTTTCCCGGCGTTGACAAAAGGATTGGTCGTGTACGCCAGTGAGGGCGCGAGCGGATCGCGCAGCAAGAGGTCCGACGTGTGCTTGTCGAAGTAGGTGAGCTCGATGCCGGCACGTTCGTGAAAGAAGCCTGCGTCGAAGCCGCCCTCGAACTCCGTTCCGCGCTCGGGCTTGAGGTTTGGATTTCCAGGACTCGCCTGGACGACGCCAGGACCGACGCCGCCCGACGGCGTGACGTAGGTGAATGGCGCGTACGTTCTGAGCGACGCGCCTGGATCGGGTGAACGCCCCGTGGTGCCGTAGGCGGCGCGGAGTCGGAACGTCGAGATCCCGGGTGCGATGCGTTGCCAGAAGGGCTCCTGCGACAGCACATAGGATGCGCTCACCTTCGGCAGAAACAGCGAGCCAAATGCGGTTCCGAAGGCAGAGTTGCGGTCGACACGCGCGCCAGCCTGAAGGAAGAGCTTCTGCCCGAAGGATAGTTGCTCCTGCGCGAGCAGACCGAACGACTTCGCCTGGGTGTACGACTGGTGCGACTCGTTCGTCGCCGCCGAGGAGACGAGGTTCGAGGAATTGGTCGCGAGACCGATACCGATGCCGGCGAGATAGTTGGTGACGCTGTTGATGTACTGACTGCCAAACGAGAAGTCGGAGCCAATGTTTCCGCCGGCCAGCGACGCGTGGATGTTGCCGAGGTAGTCGACCGTATAGATGTTGATTGGATTCTGAACGTCCTCGACGTACCCGTTCGACTGATCGCCCGCGTACCAGTTGCCGCTGTTCTTCGGGAAGAAGGTGACGCCGTGCGTCGACGAGATGTCGGCGCCGAGCGTGACGCGGTTCGTGAACCACGAGAACGGGCTATAGTGGATCTGCGTCGACGGAGTGAACCGCACCGTCGTGAGCTCGTTTTGAACCGCTTCGAGTCCGGCAACAGGCGTGCTCAGACCGCCGCTTCGTACGCCATTCGTGACCTGCACGCCGTAGATGTTCGAGAGCGCGTATTGCTGCGGCAGGTAACCGTAGTTGCCGTCGTCGCCCTCGGGGAGCCGATAGTCGTTCCGGCTCATACCGATGGTCGCGTCGATGCCTAACGTGGGCGTCGTGACCCAGTTGAAGCTCGCGCGGCCGGTGCGTCGCTGGGTCGCGTTGTTGGACGTCGTCCCCTGTTCATTGGTTGCATCAGCGGAAATAAAGTAGCCGAAGCTGTCGCCGCCCCCGCGCCCATTGTAGTCGAGGGAACCGAGATTGCCATTGTGAAACACGCCTTCGCGCTGAAGCGGATTGTCGGAGATGACGGCGCCTGCGGTCAACCCCTGACAGAGTGGCGCGCCACCGGCCCCAACGTCACCCGCGCTGCACGTTCCGTAGAGCGCGCGCGGCGTGAAGTTCGGATCGATCTGGTTCCACTCGGTCGTGATGTTCTGACGGAACTCATGCGAGCCCAGACGACCTTTCTTCGTGATGACCTGAATCACGCCTGCTGACGCGTCGGCGCCGTAGAGTGTCGACGCCGCCGGTCCCTTCACGACCTCGATGCTCTCGATGTCGTCGGGATTGAGGTCGTTGAGCGCCGTGACCGATTGGCCACCGAGAATTTCAAGTCCGTGATATGAGCCCACGTCGTTGCGGGCCCCGCTATAAACGCGGACGCCATCGATGAACACCAACGGCGCGTTCGAGAGCGAGATCGACGTCGCGCCGCGAATGTTGATGCGTGGCGCGGTGCCGGAAGTTCCGGACGCGGTCGTCACGTTGACGCCGGCGACGCGCCCTTCGAGGACCTGGCTGAGCGTGGAGACCGGCGCTTCGCTGGTCACGCTGCTGGCGTCGATCGTCGCGACGACGGCGCCCTGCGCGGCGCGCGTCTGATTCCCAGCGGTTCCAGTGACGACGACCTCTTGCAGATTCACCGCCGAGGTCTGGAGCGCGAAATCGACAGTGACGATTTGGCCGTCGGCGGTGTTGACATTACGGGTGATCGCGCCGTAGCCGATCCGGCGCGCGGCGACAGCGTGCGAACCGTTGGGGACGCGAGTAATGCGATACGTGCCATCCGGTCCCGTGGTGGCGCCAAGCTGCGTGCCTTGAACGGCGATTGTTACCGCCTCGAGGGGAGCGCCGGATTGCGCGTCGGTCACTCTGCCGGCGATCGTCCCGTTGCCCGCTTGCTGCGCGCCGAGGGCGGGCGTGAAAGCGCTCGCTCCCGAGAACAGCATCGCCGCAAGCCATGTGCGACGTTTCATCGTGGTCTCCGCGTGGTAGGAATCGGCGTAGCCGCCATTGGTACGGACAAATTAGAGTTGGTACACTGGCGCCGTAAGAGGCACTTGCGGGTGAACGGGGCGCCGCGATGAGGGGAAGTCAGCGCCTGGACAGCCGGCACTGGTGAGAAAGCCGCGGCGCAACCAACTTAGCATTTGTCCGTACGAATGTACACCGTGCCTTTTCGCGCGCCCGTCCACAGGAGCACCGCGTGCCACGTCTCCGCTGTCTCTCTCGTTCTCTTACGTTCGAGATCGCTCTTGCGCTGTCGGTTCTGAAGTTTGGAACCATTCATGCCCAGTCCGTTGGCGCGCCGACGCCGGACTCGCTTGCGCGGCTTGTGCTGGCGCGATTCGCGACGGGTTCGCCCGCGGCGTTCGACAGCGTCTATGGCGACCCACTCGGTCGACGCGTCATGCACACGGCCGTCGAGCGATCGAGCCCCCGCGAGGCCGGCCTGGCACGCGTTACGTGGTCCTCCACGGATCGCGCCGTCCTTCTGCTCACGCCCACGATTCACGCGGGTCGGGGACACGGCCTCTCGGCTGGCGGTGACGAGACGAATCAAGTGCGACGCCTCGCGGGCTACTACGAGGCGACGCGCCGAGACGGCTCATGGTACCTCGGCCACCAGATCCCACTCGACAGCGGGAATGTCATCCATGCGCAGCAGATTCACGTTGCACTCGACCCGGGACACAAAAGTCTCATCGACGATACACTCGACGTCACCGTCGGCACGCCCTTGGGGCTCGCCGTTCGGCTGAACAACGTCGCTCGGCTTCAACTCGTGCGCGTCAACGGCAAGGAAGCCGATTATCAGCTCGCCGGCGGCGTCTTGTGGATCGCGGCTCGACCGCAGAAACACACTCGAGTCGCCCTCCGATATGTGATTGCTGATGATGAGCGTCCGCTCACGGACAGCTCGGCGACGCCAGCGTTCGGGGCGCTCGAGAACACGGACGCGTGGTTGCCATTCTTCAATTACGACAGCGGCAACGATTTCGCGTCGCTCACGGTGACCGTGACGATTCCCGCCGCGTATCAGCTGACGACGAGCGTGCCGCAGAGCGAGAGCGTCGCGAATGGTGTCCGAACGGTTCGCGGCGAGAGCGTGCATCCGCAGTTCATCCTCAGCCTGATGTACGACAACAATTGGAAGCGAACGACGTCGCGCATCGGCGATTTTACCTTCGAGACATTCCTTACACCGAAGTTTCGCTTCTCGCACGATTCGCTCGCCAAGTTCGTGGCGCGAGAGTATCGGCTGCTGACACCGCGCTTTGGCGAGCCACAGTGGCCATCGCGATATCTCGTCATCGTGGAGAATCGCGTGCTGCACGGTTCCGGGTTCACCGTGCGCATGAACAACGCCGTCGTCGCCGGCGACAATGTGAAAATTTTGGACGAGCCCGTACTCGCGCCGTCGGCCGCCTTTGCCCACGAGGTGGCGCACGGTTGGACAATGGATGCGAGCGGACCCGCCGCCAATTTCCTACAGGAAGGATGGGCGACGTACTGTGAATCGCTCGTGCTGGCCGATCTCTACGGACCGGCCGCTGGGCGCGCAGTGTGGGAGCGGGTGTACGTCGCCTACATGGGCGGCCAGGATCGCGCGGGCTTTCAAGGTGGTTTCGAGGGACGACAGACCTTGCTCGGCGATCCCGACAACGGTCGCATTCACTACTACAAAGGATCGTCGATCTTTCATCAGCTCGCTTATGTGCTCGGCGACAGCGCGTTCGATCGCGGAATGCGCGAGTTCGTACGTCATGCCGGCTACGGAGCGAACGGCTATCAGGAGCTCATCGCCGATATGAACAAGGCGTCGGGACGCGATGTGAGCCCGCTCGTTATGCCGTGGCTCACCGAGAAGTACATTCCCGACGTCGACGCGCGCATCGAGGGCAGCAAGGTGATCGTGAGCCAGATGCAGCCGACCGCACCATTCGATCTGCCGATTGACGTGGAGCTCACAACCAGCAGCGGCGTCGTGAGGCGGCCAGTCCATCTCACGTCACGCGCCGACACGATCGACGCGAGCGGGCTTGGGACGGTCACTGAGGCGCGCGTCGACCCTGATCATCATTTCCTGGTCCGCAGGCATTGGGGCGACGTCGCGCGCTTCGTTTTGCAGGCGCCGAACGCCCATTCGGTTGAGTTGACGGGCAACTTCGTCGCGACGCCGGTTGCCGCGACCCGCTCTGGCGACCTCTGGACCGTCGAGCTTCCGTTGGCCGAGGGACGTTACGTGTTTCTCTGGAAAGTCGACGGCGCCGCGCCTTCCGACGACGTCGTGCTCGCCGACACAATGCGCGCCCCCGGGGATCCAACGGCACGAGCCGGCGTTCTCGTCGTGAAGCCTGTTAGGCGGCTCCCTGTACCGTCACGTACCGAAACGTCTTCGCAGAACCACTGAGCCCTTCTCCCCTTCCTCTCATGTCCACGCTCCTCTCTCGGTCGACAACGCGT
>JANWKK010000068.1 GCA_025451425.1 Gemmatimonadaceae bacterium | reverse complement strand
GTGGCCGCGCGCAGCGAGTCCACAAGTTCGAGCGACGTCGGATAGGGCGGTCCACGGAATTTCTCGGCATTGAGAAAGCCGCGAATCGCGGCATTCATTCGATCTTCGCCGATGTAATCACGCAGCGCGTACATCACGAGCGAGCCCTTGTTGTAATGGATGTAGGGCTGGTTCTCGTTGAGTTCGATCGGCATCTCGCGCTTTCGCTCCGTGCTGCGTCCGATGAGATATTGATCGAGCTCGTAGCCGAGGAAGCGACGCATCGCCGCGGCACCGAACTCTTTCTCCATGACCATCAACGCCGAGTACTGCGCGAGCGTCTCGGAGAGCATCGTCGATCCCTGCGCGTCGGCGCCGATGACCTGGTGCGCCCACCATTGGTGCGCGACTTCGTGCGCGGTGACGTAGAACGGATAATCGATGTCGTCGGGCTCGTCGACTCTGGCGATGAAACCGATCGCTTCCGAGTAGGGGATCGTGTTGGGCAGGGATTGAGCGAACGTCGCGTATCGTGGGAACTCGACAATCCGCACTTGATGATGTTGGTACGGCCCGAAGTTCTCCGTGTAGTAATCGAGCGACTTCTTCACGCCGTCGATCATCCGCTTCACGTTCCAAGTGTGCGTCGGATGATAGTAGACAGCGATGTCGATGGTGCGTCCGTCAGGTGCCTTCCACGTATCCTTGGCCGTCGCATAACGAGCCGACTGGAACGCCCAGAGGTTCAGGATTGGCGAATCCATCTTGTAGTGGAAATAGCGGCGCCCGTTCTCCGTCCACTCACGCTGCAGATAGCCCGACGTGATCGCGATCTGATCGGGGGCCGTACTGACCGTCGCGTCGTAGTCGAGCCAGTCGGAGTCGTGACTGATGTAGTTGTTCGCACGCGCGAAGGAGTCCGTCGGCGGCTTCATGCGTGGCACCGGCGCGAGCTTCTCCTTCTTGCGATCGTCGTCGTCGGAGAGCTCGAGGCGCGGCTCGTAACCGATGCCTGGCATGAAGGCACCATTCTCGATGAACGTGCCATTCGACGCGAGATCGGTGTTGTCGACGCTGTTCTCGAAACCGCGCGTGCGCCGCGCGAGATCGAAGTTGAGAATCAGCGAGTCGCCCGGCGCGAGCGGCGTGTCGAGCTTGTGGAAGTAGTACTCGTGAGCGCTGTCGGCGAGAACGACGCGCGCGGGTCGATCGAACGCAAGCGTGCTGACCTTGAGGTCGCGATCGAGGCGTAGTTGGATGCTATCGATCGCGACTTTCGTCTTGTTACGGAGGACGTAGTGGCCGCGCGCACGCATGTCCCCACGCTCCGGCACGAGGTCCACATGGATTTGCACTGCCGTGATCCGCGGCTGCGGCGCGTGCTCGTAGCGCTTGTAGAGCCTTTCGTACTCCGCGCGTTGATGACGACGCTGATTGCCTGTCGTGAAGCGGTTCAGGATGTCCGTGTTGTAAAACAGGAAACCCCCAAGACCAACGAAGGCCAAGCCGGCGAAAGCAGTGACGCCGCGAGCTGGGCGACCAAAGCGAATGCGGGCCAGCTGCGCACGCCAGCGAGCATGAGTTTCCTCGCCGCGCACCCAGAGCAGGTTGGTGAGCACCGCGAGCAGGATCGCGAACGCACACCAGTACAACTTCCAATAGATGAACGGATGGGCGAACGGTCCCCACCGGTTCATATCCGAGTACTGCAATCCGCCGTCGCCGCCATACTGGTACAAATTGCGCTCGAGGCCCAGCGTGCCGGGCATCAACGGCAAGCCGATGAAGACGACGAAGATGAGCAGGTGCCCGACGTACTTGTGGTCCACGATGACGTGGATCGTCATCGCGAGCACGGCGAGCAGCACCAGGTCGATCAGACGAAAGCCGAAGAGCGCCTGGAGGTACAATCCGATCTCAAACCGTGTGTATCCCTTCGCCGCCTGCGTTGCGATGCCCGTGAGCATGACCACGCTGAGGAGCAACGCCAGCACCGCGATGAGCGCCGTGAGCTTGGCGAGGAGCGCCGTCACGTTAGGCAGCGGCGTCGCGTCGGTGATCTGACCCATTTTTACGTCCCTCTCCGCCCACACGAGCTCTCCGGAGTAGAACGCGATGATGACGAGCATGAACAGACCGAACTGGCCGTTCAAGATCTCGATCATCTGATACGTCACTGGCCAGGTCACCGTACCAAAGAGCTTCCCGACCTGTTGCGCGACGAAGATGATATAGAGAATGCCCGCTCCGACAATGGCGTAGAAGTAAGCGTTCCGAACAATCCGCCAGAAGGAGCGCGTCGTTAGGGACCAGTACTGTTCGAGGCGAGCGCGCCAATCGAAATGTTGCGTCGCAGCCGGCAGCTCGACTGTTCGAACGGGCTCCGGTATCGGTGGCATCGTCTCGGCAGCAGGCGTCGCCGACGGATCGATGTGACCCTTGGGATCAGACGCCGCATACGAAAAGCGAAAGCGCGCGTACGCGAGCGCGAACACCGCGAGGCCGACGACAATCCAGATCAGCCGATTCGACGCCAGCACGCCCGAGAGCGGCACATTGCGCGCATTCTTGTCCGCGATGGACCAGTATTGCGTGAGCACCTGTGTTGCGCGCAGTCCGAAGGGATCGAGCAGCGCCCCAGTGTGCTTGTCGGTGAGGTCGTTGAGGAGCGAGCCGCCCATCAGATAGCCGAGCAACAGCAAAACGCCGCCGACGTAGTTAGGCACCATCTGCCGCGTCATGGCGGGCAGGGCGAAGAAGATCGCCGCGGTGAACAACAGGTTCGGCAGAACCAGCGTCAGGTACGGCGAGAGGTACACCCAGAGATCGAACGGACCGAACTTGTCGGGCTTCACCCATGGCGACTTCGAGGCCAGGATCAGTCCGACGACGATGCCCAGCAAAATGATGCCGTTGATCGCGAGCGTGCCGACGAACCGGCCGCCGAGAAAGGCGCGTTTGGAGATCGGCGTGCTGTAGACGAGCGATTCCATCCGCGCGTCGTAATCGCGATAAATCGCGTTTCCTGCCACAGCGGCGACGATCGACATGCCGCAGAGCGCGATGGTCGGCATGAGAGCCGCGATGGCGAAGGGCGCGTTCGCAAGGACCTTCCCGCCCCCGCCAAAGACCGCCGACGCCTCCTTGAATGCGCCGCCGCTCAGCAGCATGAACAGGAAGCCGATCAGCGCATAGATGCCGAAGTAAACCCACGTCGAGATGCGACGGAGGTAGTACACGACCTCCCACCGGAGGACGGAGAGGAATTGGTCCATCACTCCCCTCCCGCGCGTGCTCCGAAAGCGGGTGCAGCAGGCGGCGCGTCGGCGGCGAACGCCTTCGTTTCGGGCGCGTGCGCGATACGCATCGCCGCGAAATACACATCTTCTAAACCCGGCTCCGCCGGCTCGTAGCCGGCTTCAGGGCGCGCATCCGCGAGCACACGAACGACCGTGCGGCCCGCGAGGAGCTTCGTCGAGAGGACGGCGAATCGCTCCTGATGCTTCGCGAGATCATCACGTGTCACGACGCGTCGCCAGATCCGTCCATGCAGGCGCGCGACGGCGGCTTGCGGATCGTCCTCGAGGCGAATGCGGCCTCGATCGATGATCGCAACGCGCGAGCACAACTCGCTCACGTCGTCGACGATATGCGTCGAGAGAATGACGATGCTGTTCTGTCCGAGCTCAGAGAGCAGGTTCAGGAAGCGGACGCGCTCCTCCGGATCGAGTCCGGCAGTAGGCTCGTCGACGATGATGAGGCGCGGATTGCCCAGCAGCGCGACCGCAATGCCGAACCGCTGGCGCATGCCGCCGGAGAAGCCACCGAGTTGCTTCGCGCGGTCTGCCTGCAGATTCGTCTGCTCCAGCAACGCCGTGACAAGACGGCGGCGCTCGGCGCGATCGGTGATTCCCTTCAGCACAGCAAAATGATCGAGCAGATCCTCGGCGGTGACCTTTGGATAGACGCCAAACTCCTGCGGCAGATAGCCAAGTGTGCGGCGAACCGCTTCCTTGTCGCGCAGCACGTCGATGTCTCCGAGATGAACGCTTCCCGTATCGGGCTCCTGGAGCGTCGCAACGATGCGCATGAGCGTGGACTTGCCGGCGCCGTTAGGACCGAGCAGGCCGAACATGCCGGGCGCTATAGAGAGCGTGACGTCATCCAGCGCGCGCGTGCCGTTCGGATAGGTCTTCGACAGATTCTCGATGCGAAGCTGCATGCGATTACCAGACGACGTGTAAGCCGAGAAGCAATTCGTTCGTTGGCGAGAGCCGGTGACTCGGGAAGGTCGAGTGGACAACGTTGGCGGAAAGACGCGTCACTCCGCTCTCGATGAAGTAGCTCCCGCCCGCCGTGATCTGGCGCTCCGCAATATTGACGGGCCCGGCCTCGTTATGCAGATCGGGGTCCCAATAGTCCCAACGACCAACCAATTCGATATCCGTCGTCGGCCGAACCGCTCCCAAACCGTAGTAACCGAGTCGCCGAGTGTCGCCGTCACGCGCACCCATGACTTCGGAGCGAAGCGTCAGCCAGCGATTGCGAAATTGCCCTTCACCGCCGGCGCGCTCGCGCCGATCGCCGACTCGGGACGCACCCTCGAAGCCTCCAGAGGCGCCGAGCTGAAGAGCCGAGAGACCCGGAACGGTCAACACGATCCGGCCGATCGTCGCTTTCTGATCATTCTGGTCAGTGTTGTTCTGGCTGTCGCCCATGTCGTTGAAGATGCCGACCTGATAACTGACGTAGCCGTCGACGGCGCTTCCAAGCGCAGTGGCGCCGATGTCGCGAATATCGCCGAGGGTGCCGCCCCGCGCGCGCTCCTCGATGAACATCGTACGCTGAACCGTTTCGACATTCCAGGTAAGCGCAACGCCCTCGTACGAGAGGGGAATGAGCTGCTGCCCGACATCGAGGTGAAAAGCAGGAGTGAGCGCGATGGTGATTGCAGCATCCTGGAGAATCCGAGAACGCTGGTCGACACTCGCGTCGCTCAAGACAGTCGAATCGCCGACGACCGTCGACGATTTCGTTAGGGTGAGCAGCTTTGACGCGTCGACACCCACGCGCCAGCGGACACGCGGCGAAATGAGGCCGTTCACCATCACGAAAGCGCGCCGCACCCGATAGGTATCGTGGGCGTTGGTGATCGTGTGCCCGTCGACGTACCAGAGTTGTAAGAAGCCGTCGACCCTGACGGATGGCGACGGTGTGGGAGGGGGAGGAGGGGGAGGACTCGACGCTGATGAGGTCGTATCCTGCGCGTAGACGGGGAGCGCGACGATCGTGGCGAAAACGAGCGCCGTTAGGCGGGAGGGGGGCATGCTGTCAACGCACTGGCCGCGCGACAGACCCGGGGACTCACGCCCGCGGCACGACCGCGTGGCCCCACTCTCTGCTATGTCTTGTGCCTGAAAATGATGCGACCGCGACTCAAATCGTAGGGGGAAACTTCGATGGTGACCCGATCGCCCTGGAGAACGCGAATGCGAAATCGACGCATGTTACCGCCAAGCGTGGCCAGCACGGTATGCCCGTTCGTCAGCAACACGCGAAACGTCGCATTCGGCAGCACCTCGGTCACCTGTCCCTCGAGTTGTATCGGCTCTTCCTTGGCCATGTCGCCTCGACTCGCGGTTCGGCGCTGCGGTCATCGTTCGCGCGCGGCGCTGCGCTGACGGCGTCGGG
>JANWKK010000067.1 GCA_025451425.1 Gemmatimonadaceae bacterium | reverse complement strand
GCTGCATCGCCACGCGGTCGTCTTCGACCGGACGTATCGCGGGCGCATGCGTCTGAGCGGTTCGAACGCGGCCGAGATGCTCACGGGTCTCGTCACGAACGATGTTGTCGCCCTTACGCCTGGACAGGGACAATACGCTGCCGCGCTGACGCCGAAAGGAAAGATCATCGCCGACCTCCGGATTTTCCGCGACGAGACTTCTTTCCTTGTGGACGTACCGCCTCGAGCGAGCGAGGGCTGGACGTCCACCGTGCGCAAGTACGTGAATCCTCGTCTCACAGCATACAAAGACGAGAGCGATGTTCTGCGCGACCTGGGCGTCTTCGGCGTTTCAGCGCGCCTTGTCGTCGGTGAGATGACCGGAGTCAGCAGCAGCGCTCTCGGCGTGCTTCCGCCATACTCACACGTCGCCGTCGTGATCGAAGGCGTGCGGGTGCTCGTCGCTCGGGTTCCGGACCTCGAGCTCGAGGGATTCGAGTTGTTCGCTCCCGCCGAGACGCACGCGTTGCTTTGGGAGCGCGCGTTGGCGGCGAAGGCGACGCCAGGCGGCTTGCAGACGTGGGACATCGCCCGGGTTGAGGCGGGACGACCAGAGTGGGGTGTGGACATCGACGAATCGACCTTGCCTCAGGAGGCGAACCTCGAGGCGCTCCACGCGATCTCGTACACGAAGGGCTGCTACACGGGGCAAGAAACGGTCGCGCGTGTTCACTTCCGCGGCCATGTGAATAAGCAACTTCGCGGCCTTCGCTCGGCGGGGCAGCAGCCTCCATTGTCCGGAGCCGCACTCTTCGATGCGACGGGGAAGGATGTCGGAGACGTTCGAAGCACGGCAGCGTCGCCGCGCCTTGGCGGCATCGCCATCGGCATGGTGCGCTGCGAAATCGAACTCGGAGCGTCGCTGACGGCGCGCTGGGAGGATGGCGAGACGCGTGTCGACGTCGCGCATCTTCCCTTCCCTGCCTAACGCTCGTGCCCACTGCGCTCGTCACCGGCGCGACTGGGCTCGTCGGATCACACATCGTCGAGCAGCTTCGCGGCGCCGGCTGGAACGTTCGCGCGCTGCTCCGCCAACCGGCGGTCGTTAGGCACCAATCAGGATGGGATGCGGTGACGTGGCTCCGCGGCCAGGACGTCGAGCCCGTTCCAGGTGACATTCTCGACCTTCCGTCTTTTGTCGAGGCAGCGCGCGGTTGCGACACGATTTTTCACACCGCCGCGGCGGTGACGCCACCACCGAGCCGCATTCATCCATATGACGCCTATCGGGTGCCTAACGTAGACGGCGCGCGCAACGCCATCGCTGCCGCCGCGAGAAGCAGTGCGCGGCTCCTCCAGCTCAGCAGCGTCGCCGTCTACGGACCGCAGGCTCGTTACACATCCAGCAAGGCGACCGGCGTCGATGAGACCATGCCCCTCGACCCTCTGCCGGAGCGCGCCTACTACGCGCGATCCAAGCGAGAATCGGAGGAGCTGGTGATGTCGGCGCACACCGAAGGACGCATCTGGGCAACCGCCGTGCGTCCGGACGTCATCTACGGACCACGCGACCGTCAGTTCGTGCCGCGCGTTGCCAAGCTCCTGCGAATGCGCGTCGCGCCCGTGATTGGAGGCGGACGAGCGATCATGGCGATCGTTCACGCTTCGCACGTCGCCGACGGCGCGATACGCGCCGCAACGACGGATGATGCCGGCGGCTCGGTTTACAATCTCGCTAACGACTTCGACGTCACGTGGAGAGAGTTCTACCGCCTTGCGAGTGCTGGTCTCGAGCAAGCCGTGCACGTGATCAACGTACCTCTTTGGATCGCACGGACTGGCCTGCGAATCACGAAGCGCGTCGTCAAATTCGTGACCGCGGGCGGCATGAATGTGGTGACCAGCGCATCGATAGACTTTATGACGCGAAACAATCCGTTCAGCTCCGAGCGCGCGCGCCGCGAGCTCGGCTGGAATCCGCAGTTGCATCCCGAGGCCTCCATTCCCGAGTCGTTTCGCTGGTGGAGAGAGCACGCTCGTTAGGAGCAGAAACGACAAAGGGCGCGACACTGTCGCGCCCTTTTAACCTTCGATCGGACGAAGCTTACGGCTTCTTCGAGGCGCCCTTCGTGGCACCCTTCTTCTTCGTCGCAGCCTTGGACGTGTCCATCGCCTTCGTGGTGTCCATCTTGTGCGTCGTGTCCATCTTCATTCCGGTGTCAGCCGGGGCCGGAGCGACCGCGGGGGCCGGAGCCGGGGCGGCGGCGGCAGCCGCGGAATCCTGCTTCGCTTGATCGTTCTTTGCACAAGCCGCGACCGCGAACACGGCGGCGACGAGAGCCAGGCGCTTCATGCAATTCTCCTGAGAGGGGTACAAGATTTCGAAACGTTTTCCGCGCTCGCAGCGGCGATGCTCGGATCAATACAGGCGGCGTGTAAGCTACCGGCCACTGCTATGCTGTCAAGGAGCCAACCGAACGTCAAGTAGTGCATGGGCAAAGGGTTTGTACGGACAGCTCGCCCGCCTGTGCTCCGGATTACAACTGCCGTCGCCTGCTAGCCCGTCTCCACAGGCCGCCCTACCTTTGCTCAATCCGGCGCCAAGGGTCACCATGAGTACCCAATCGCTTCCCATTGCCCATTCGACGATCGTCCACGGCGCATGTCCGCACGATTGTCCAGACACCTGCGCGATGCTCGTCACCGTGGAGAATGGTCGCGCCATCCGCGTCGCCGGCGACCCGGAGCATCCGTTCACCCGCGGATTCCTGTGTACCAAGGTCAATCGATACGTCGAGCGCACATATCACCCGGATCGCTTGCTGCATCCGCTCAAGCGCGTTGGTCCGAAGGGAAGCGGGCGCTTTGCCCGGGTCAGTTGGGATGACGCCCTGGATGAAATTGCGAGCCGGCTGAGTACGATCGCTCGTTCATCAGAGGGACCTCAGGCGATCCTTCCGTACTCGTATGCGGGTACAATGGGCCTGGTTCAAGGATCCTCACTCGACCGCCGCTTTTTCCATCTGATTGGCGCTTCGATGCTCGACCGCACGATCTGCTCAATGGCCGGAACGGTCGGCATGCGAATGAGCGTCGGTGCGAACATCGGTGCCGATGCCGAAGGAATTCCCGAGAGTGACCTGGTCCTGCTCTGGGGCACGAACACACTCACGTCCAATCCGCACCTGTGGCCATTCGTGCTCGAGGCACGCAGTCGCGGCGCGCCGATCATCGCGATCGATCCGCTGCGAACCCGCACCGCCTCGCAATGCGACGAGTGGATCGCCATTCGACCCGGCACGGACGCCGCGCTCGCACTGGGAATGATGCACGTGGTCTTCGAGGAGGGCCTCGAGGACCGCGACTTTCTCGCGCGACATACGCTGGGCGAGGAGGCACTGCGTGTGCGCGCGCGTGAGTATACGCCGCAGCGCGTGTCGAGCATCACCGGCGTTCCTGTTGCGAAGATCGTTGAGCTCGCGGAGAAATACGGCCGCGCGCGCGCTGCATTCATTCGTGTGAATTACGGTCTGCAGCGGCACGCCGGCGGCGGAATGGCCGTTCGTACGATCGCGTGTCTGCCCGCGATCACAGGACATTGGCGCCATGCCGGCGGCGGCGTTCAACTCTCGACGAGCGCGAATTTTCAATTCAATAAACAGTCACTCGAGCGCCCGGATCTGTCGCCGCCTGTGCGAACGATCAACATGATTCGTCTCGGCGAGGCCCTTACAACTCCGGACGCTGGCGTCGGCGGTCCGCCGGTGCGCGCGCTCGTCGTCTACAACTCCAATCCGGCGGCGGTCGCGCCCGATCGCAATGCCGTACTGCGCGGGTTCGCGCGTGAGGATCTTTTCACGGTCGTCCTCGAACATTTCCAGACGGACACCGCGGACTGGGCGGACATCGTCCTCCCCGCGACGACGCAGCTCGAGCACTGGGACATCCACTTCTCGTACGGCCATCACTACGTCACGCTGAATCAGCCCTCTATCGAGCCGGTTGGCGAAGCGAAGCCGAACAGCCAGATCTTCCGTTTGCTTGCGTCCCGGATGAAGCTGGACTCATCGCTGTTCGCTGAGGACGATCTCGCCCTGATCCGTCAAGCGCTCCATACGAACGCCGAAAAGCTTCGTGGGGTCACCCTCGACTCGCTGCTCGAGCGAGGCTGGGCGCGCTTGAATCTGCCGACGCCGTACGTGCCCTTCGCCGAAGGACAGTTTCTCACGCCAAGCGGCAAATGTGAGTTCTATTCGGAGCGTATGGCGCAGATGGGTCTGGATCCGCTTCCGTCGTTCACCGCCCCGTACGAGTTCCCGGAGGATGTTCCGGAGCTCGCCTCACGCTATCCATTGACGCTGATCTCGTCACCCGCCCATCAATTCCTCAATACGACGTTTGTGAATATCGGTGCATTGAAGCGGGCAGCGCGCGAGCCGGAGTGTGTTCTTCATCCACTCGATGCCGAACAGCGCGCGATTCCAGCCGGCGCTCGCGTCCTGATCCGCAACGACCGCGGTGCATTTACCGCGGTAGCGCGGATCGAGGATTCCGTCCGTCAAGGCGTGGTCTGGGCGCCATCGATCTGGTGGGGGAAATTTGCCGCCGATGGCGCAAACGCGAATCAAACGACCTCCCAACGCGAGACCGACCTCGGCCACGGACCGGTTTTCTATGACAATCTCGTCGAGGTCAGCCTGGCTGATTGAATCGCCTAACGGCTATCCCGTGAGCCGCAGAGAACGCAAAGGACGCGGAGGAAATCAAGACAATGGACTTCGGATTCTTGTCTTCTCTGCGCTCGCTGCATCCCCCGCAGTCAAGACGAGCTACTAGCGGACTTGCATTGCCTGCTCCCTCAGCGCTTCATTGACGGAGAGTCCGTTTTTCATCCGACTTAGGAGAAAGCCGTGTCGTCGTACCCGGAAACTCTCGGCGCCCTGAAGCGCTCTCCGTACGGTGTTCCGAAGCGCGCACTTCGCTCCGTAAAGGACGAAATGCGTCAGAATCTCCTCGCGCGGCTGTGCAATGGCGGGCCGCTCTTTGCCGGTGTCATCGGCTATGAGGAGACCGTGATGCCGCAGATCGTGAACGCGATTCTCTCGCGGCACAACTTCATTCTCCTTGGTCTCCGCGGTCAGGCGAAGTCGCGCATCCTTCGCGCCCTCACGACGTTGCTCGACGAAGCGATTCCGATCGTTGCCGGCAGTGAAGTGAACGACAATCCCTTTGCGCCGATCTCCAAGTTCGCGCGCAATCTTCTGACTCAGGCTGGCGATGACACGCCCGTCGCCTGGGTTGGCGCGGATAATCGTTACGTCGAGAAGCTCGCGACGCCGGACGTCACGATCGCGGACCTCATCGGCGACCTCGACCCGATCAAGGCGGCGCGCGGCGGACACGTCCTCTCGGACGAGCTGACGATTCACTACGGCATGTTACCGCGGGCGAACCGGGGCATCTTCGCCCTCAACGAGCTCCCCGATCTGGCCGGCAAGGTGCAGGTGGGATTGTTCAACGTCATGCAGGAGGGAGACGTCCAAATCAAAGGATATCCGGTGCGACTTGCGCTCGACGTCCAGCTCTGCTTCACCGCGAATCCCGAGGACTACACGGCGCGCGGCAAGATCATCACGCCGCTCAAGGACCGTATTGGCAGCGAGATTCTCACGCATTATCCGGAGACGGTCGACCTCGGAATGTCGATCACTCGGCAGGAAGCATGGACCGAGCGCGACAACCGCCCGGTCCGCATTCCGGATTTCGTTGCCGAGATGATCGAGCGTATCGCGTTCGAGGCTCGCACGGATCGCCGTATCGACAAGCGCTCCGGCGTCTCGCAGCGAATGCCGATCGCGGTGATGGAAAATGTGATCTCGAATGCCGAACGACGAGCGATCACAACGGGCGAGTCCGACGTGGTGCCGCGCATCGCCGACATTTACGCTGCGCTTCCCGCGATCACCGGCAAGATTGAGCTCGAGTACGAAGGTGAGCTTGTCGGCGGCAATGCCATCGCGCGCGAGCTGATTCGTCGAGCCGCTGATGCAACTTTTCAGGATCGGGCCGGCGGCGTCAACACCGACGAGATCGTGATGTGGTTCGACGAAGGTGGAGCGCTGCAGGTGACTGATGACGCGCGCTCGGAAGCAGTGCTCAAGGGGTTCGACATCGTTCCGGATTTGCTCACAGTCGTTAGGCATGTCGGCCTCGCGACCGCCGACGATGCGCCGGCCTCGGTCGCGGCATGCGAGCTCGTGCTCGAGGCGCTCGTCGCGCGCAAGAAGATTTCGCGCAGCGACGGCGGGGCATATGGCCGCGCGCTCCCCGAACCTCGACGTCGCCCCGGTCAGGATCTGTTCGGAGGCGGAATGGCATGACGCGCCGGGGCGAGGCCGGGCGCGACGCCGGTGGCTCCGCGTCGGTCGCTGGCGTCTCTCGCTCGTTAGGTACGAGCCGTGGCCTGACAACGCGTCAGGCCACTGTGCGACCGACGATCGCTGTACGCCGCGCCACGCTCAACGATCTGCCGATCATCGTCGAGCTCCGGCTCGCGCTCTTGCGGGAGAATGGCGACCATCCTGTCTATGGTCGTCTCCGCGCCGACGCACGTGAGCGCGCGTACGAGGTCTTCGCCGCGCAGTTGCGTTCTCCACATGAAGTCATGCTTCTCGCCGAGGCTGGCGGCGAGATCGCCGGAATTCTGCGCTGCGTCGAGACGCTCAACTCGCCGCTGCTTCATCCCGATCGATATTGCTACGTGTCGTCGGTGTTCGTGCATCCGCGAATCCGTCGCCGCGGCGTGCTCAAGGCGCTCCTCCAGTGGGCCGAGTCCTGGTGTATGGAGCGCGGCCTCATGGAAATGCGACTGCATAACGTGCCGGGTGGCGCCGCGAGCGCCGCGTGGGCTGCCGCCGGCTTCGCCGTTGTCGAAGAGGTTCGCCACAAGTTGCTCCGTCGTTAGGGAGTGCGTCCGAGTTTGTGGTCGAGGCTGAGGCTGCCCCTAGCCATACGCCCCTAACCCCTCTCACGTTTGCCTTTCATCACCATCTCGCGCATGTACGGCGCCGGCGGCTCGGAGATCGCCGAGCGCATAGCCCGTTCGCTCGGCTGGGCCCTCTTCGACAATGCGGTCATCGACGCCGTTGCTGAGCGCACCGGCCTAACGAGAGCCGAAGTCACGGCGCGCGACGAGCGCATTCCATCCATTGTCGAGCGCTTGGCGACAACGCTCTCCCTCGGCACTCCGGAGTCGATGCCCGCAATTCCCGAGGCACCGGTGATGATGACCGAGCAACGCGTTGTCGACATTACTCGTCGCGTCATCGAGGAAGCGGTGCACCAGGGGCCGGCCGTGTTCGTTGGCCGCGGCGCACAGTGCCTCCTCGCGAATCGGGGCGACTCACTCCACGTTTTCTGCTATGCCTCGCGTCCCAAGCTCATTGAGGGAGCGATCACCCGGCTCGGCGTCCCCGCGAAGGACGCCGAGCGTGTCGTCACTGAGACAAACAAGAACCGCGAGCAGTACGTCCGTCGCAACTTCAACCGTGAGTGGCGCGACGTGATGAACTATCACGTGTGTATCGACACTGGCTGGCTCGGCCTCGACGGCGCCGCGGCGATCATCGTGGAGCTCGCGGAGAAAACGTTACTGTAAGACCGAAACGCCCAGATTGCGTATGCGAGCATCAACGCCGCTCCGGCACCGATCGCCCAGGCGACGCCCGCCACCCGAGCGACCGCGCCCGCCACGAATGAACCCGCGACCTGCGAGAGGCCAACGACGATCAACGAGTACGCGGCCATGATACGTCCGCGCAACTCGTCCGGCACGAGATGCTGAAGAATCGAATTGGCTTGGGCACCGTTTACGATCATCGCGAAGCCAATGCACAGCAACAGCGGATATGCGACCGCCGGCGAGCGCACAAAGGCGAAGATGATGAGCAAGCTCGAAAAGGCGTAGGTCGCTCGTGAAAGGATCACGTGACGTGGGAAGCGATCGCCGACCGCGGCCAGCGTGAGTGCTCCCGCTAGGCCCCCGATCCCGACGCAGGCGAGCAGTAACCCATAGCCGCTCGCGCCAAGTCCGAGCCGATCGCCGGCGACGACGGGCATCAAGGTCAAGTACGGAGCACCCAAGACCGAATACACCGTCACGATGCCGATCAAAGCCGCGACTGACGGCGTTCCGCGCATGAAACGCAGTCCTTCAATCATTCCCTGGAGTGGCGACGCCCGATGCCGCGTCGGCACCCATACAGGCAGTCTGATTAAAAACAGCCCAATCAGCACCGCGATGTAGCTGATGGCGTTCACGCCGAAGCACCACGCGATCCCGAGCTTGGCAATCACGATGGCGGCCGTCGCCGGGCCGATGATGCGGGCGAGGTTGAATCCGCTCGAGTTCAGTGCGATCGCGCCGGGAAGTTCGTCACGACCCACGAGCTCGATGACCAGCGACTGGCGCGCCGGAATCTCGATTGAACTGATCATGCCGTTGATGGACGCCATCGCGATCAGCCAGTGAATCGTGATGTGATTCGTCCACGCGAGCGTCCAGAGTGACGTCGACTGGATCGCGAACAGTGTTTGGCAGATCGTTACGAGCCGCAGCTTGTTCGTGCGATCGACGAGCACTCCCGCGTACAGCGAGAAGACGAGAATCGGGAGCGACTGCGAGGCGGCGACGAGTCCGACCAGGAACGCGTTGCGCGTCAACGCAAACGCCAACCACCCCTCGGCCATCGCCTGCATCCAGGTACCGATGAGCGATAGCGTCTGTCCCGACCAGAACAGCAGAAAGTTGCGGTGGCGAAGGGCGCGGAATGGGTTGAAGCTGGCAGTCATCGGCACAGGGCAATCTATCGACATCGGCCAGCACATCGTGACTTCCCGCGAGCAACGGCGTATGCTTTGATGAGGGAGGCCCGCGATGCGATTTCATACCTACACGAAGTTCAGCCCGGAGATGGCCGACGCGGTCGATCTTCAGTCGCTGCTCGACAAGCTCGCCGACTTCCTGCTGCAGTCGGGCTTCGCGGGCGGCAAGAATCAGCAGCCTTACTACGGCTGGGACTTCGGCGACGACGGCGACCGTTCGCTCGAGGCGCTCAAGCAGGCGATTCTCAATGCCCTGATGGAGAGTGGGCAGTTTACCCCCGAGATGCTCGAGGCGCTCCGGGGTGAGGGCGACGACGAGGGGCAAGCTAAGCTCGCCAAGCTCCTCGACGAATTGGTCCAGCGTCTCATCAACGAAGGCTATCTGTCAATGGATGCGCCGCCGCAGATGCCCGCGGGGCACCAACCGCTCGAGGGGCCCGGAAGTATTGCCAAAGCCGCGGCGCGCGACGTCCAGTTCAACCTCACCGACAAGGGCATCGACTTTCTTGGCTACAAAACGCTCCGGGGCCTCCTCGGATC
>JANWKK010000066.1 GCA_025451425.1 Gemmatimonadaceae bacterium | reverse complement strand
GCCGAACCGTTCAGAACCCCGACCGCTCTCCGCACCAACTTCGCATCAGCGAGTTCGTACTTCGGCCGCGGTGCTCGAAAGGTCCACGGCGATGGAGGCGAGGGGGATCGAACCCCTGACCTCGTGAATGCCATTCACGCGCTCTCCCAACTGAGCTACGCCCCCCAAGACGGTCGCGTGCGGCGTGAACTAAGGTCGGCCGTCTGGAACCGCGAAGTATAGCCCTGTGTATATGGCGTGTCAACGAAACTGGACCTAGCGAAATCGTCTGCGGCCAGTATTTTGCAGCGCCTTATTGGGTCGTCGCTGACTCGAAAAGGCAGCCGCGGATCTCAGCGATCGCGGCTCGTCAATCGTAGAGATGGGACGTTGCATTTTTACACTCGTCGCCGCTCATAGATGCCTACCTCGACTGCGCCGAAAGCGCGAGGCCACGCACCAATGACCGAATTAAAGCGTCGTCGCCGCCGCGCGGCTCCCGCCGGGATCGCTCCAAGTGAACCGGAGCGCGACATCCTCGATCAATACCTCTATGAAGTCAGCACGTATCCGCTGCTCAAGGGGACCGAGGAGATCGACCTGGCTCGGAAGATCCGCGCTGGCGACCAGGACGCATTGCAGGAGCTGGTGAAGCGCAACCTGCGCTTCGTCATCTCTGTCGCCAAGAAGTACCAGAACCGCGGGCTGCCGCTCATCGACTTGATCGGTGAGGGGAACGTCGGGCTGCTCACGGCTGCACGGAAGTTCGATCCCGATCAGGGCGTGAAGTTCATTTCGTACGCTGTGTGGTGGATTCGTCAAGCAATTCTCTCGGCGCTCGCGCGCCAGGGCCGCACGGTTCGCGTGCCCCTGAATCGCACGGCGGATCTGTCGCGCATCATCAAGGCGTCCGAGATTCTCCGTCAGAAGTTGAACCGCGAGCCAAGTCCTGAGGAGCTGTCCCAACTCACGGGCTTGTCGGCAGATGTTGTGCAGTCGCTGGCGGCGCTGAATACAAGTGACGTCCGTCTCGATGCGCCGATGGATCCGGAAGGTGATCGTTCGCTCATCGAGCGATTCGTTGCTGATGAGATGCCGGATACGGAGGAGGAAGCAATGAATCGCTTCCTCAACGATGAAATCGAACAGGCGCTCGGCACTCTGCCGCCGCGCGATGCAAAGGTGTTACGTCTCTACTTCGGTCTCGAAGGCGGGCGTGAGCACACGCTCGAGGAAATCGGTTCGATGCTCGGCGTCACGCGTGAGCGTGTGCGTCAGCTACGCGATCGCGCGCTCAAGCGGTTACGCGAAGGCGACGTCGGACGCGCGCTTGGCAGTTTTGCTGCGTAAAGCAGGACGTCGTGCGTGAGAAGGGGCCGGTGCTCGCCGGCCCCTTCTCTTTTTCCTCCCCTGGCGACGAGCATCCCTGTGACTTAAGCCCTAGCGAGAGCAGTCATGCTCCGGACAGATTTCGCGTCGCCCTCCGTGACTCGCCCGCTATGGCAGCAGCGCCTTCCGCATGATTCGCCTCGTCGACGTCTACAAGTCATTCGGACCCAAGCGCGTGCTCGAGGGATTCTCTCTGGACGTCGCCGAGGGAGAAACGATGGTGATCATCGGCTACTCGGGCACGGGGAAGTCGGTGGCGATCAAGCACATCGTCGGATTGCTCGAGCCCGATCGCGGTGAGGTGTGGGTCGATGGTCGCGAAGTGCCGACGCTCCCTCGGCGCGAGCTCTACGAGCTGCGTTCGCACATCGGATACGTCTTTCAATTCGCCGCGCTGTTCGATTCGATGACCATCGGCGAGAACGTCGCGATGGGACTCCGCAAGCAACAGAATCTGGAGGAAGACGAGATCCAGCGACGCGTGGGTGAAGCACTCGAGCTCGTCGATCTGCCCAGCGTGCAGGCGCGGTTTCCCGCGGAACTGTCCGGCGGCATGCGCAAGCGTGTCGGTATTGCGCGGGCAATCGCGCTGCGCCCGAAGTATATGCTCTACGATGAGCCAACGACCGGACTCGATCCGGTCACGAGCGCGGTGATCGATGAGCTGATGGTACGCATGCGCGAGCGACTCGGGGTTACGAGTGTCGTAATCACGCACGACATGCGCAGCGCGTACACCGTCGGCAGTCGTATCGCCATGCTGTATCAGGGCCGAGTTCAGCAGGTTGCAACAGTTGATGAAATTCGTAACACGACCGATCCGATCGTCAGGCAATTCATTGAGGGCCGACCGACGCTCGACGAAGAGCCGCTCTCGAGCATCGCAGGCGCGAGCGCGCAGGGACCGGCGGGGGGCGGGGGAGGGGGCGGGGGAGGCGCGCCCGGCCGTGGCATCGCCGACCGACGATGAAGCGAGCGCGTGCCAAGGAAGAGACCTCTGCGGGAGGGGTCGTATACCGCATTGTCAGCGGCGAGCCGCTGTATCTCCTCATTCGCGACAGCTACAAGAATTGGGGCTTTCCCAAGGGCCACGTCGAAGAGGGGGAGCGGCCTGATAGCGCAGCCTTGCGAGAGGTAAGCGAGGAAACCGGCCTCTCGGATCTCGCGATGCGCGGCCTGATCGAAACCATCGATTGGCACTTTCGCTTTCGAGGCAAGCTGATTCACAAGATCTGTCACTTCTATTTAATGGAGACGGCAGAGGCGTCGACATCGCCGCAGCGCACCGAAGGCATCACTGCTTGCCGCTGGCTTCCCTTCAATCAAGCCGAAGCATTGATCTCGTATGCCAATGCGCGCGATGTGTTGAGAAAGGCGCGCTCCGTCGTTCCAAGTGTTACGACTTCGCCCTCGTCCATCTAGCGACCCAATGCTTGTGAGTGCGCGCCATGGTTCGGCGGCGGCTGTGAGCACGCCCTCGATCGTCATCTTCGCCCCGCGCGACCGTGCGCGCGCGATGGCGCGCTCCGTATTTCCACGGCGTCGCAATAGGCTCGTTATAACGAGGACCTCCGCGGCGTTTGCACAGACGTTCAGGGACACTCTGGTCGATGCAGCTATCGTCGACGTCGGATCGGCGGCGACGGACGAGACTTGGCGGGCCGCAGCTCTCGCTCGCGAATTTCCGAGCGTGCCCTTCTTCGGCCTCCTACCGCTGCGAGCGTCCGACGGGCCGACATTGGCCCAGTGTGCGGCGTACGACTTCTCGGATGTTCTCGTGGAAGGCGTAGACGATGTCGTCGCTCGAGATATGGTGAGCCGAGCCTCTTTCACATCACGATTCGCTCGCGCGTTGCACGACCCGCCTGGTGTTCTCGCCCTCTCGACCCCGCTACAGCAGGAAACGTGGCGATGTGTCGTGGGACGGGCCGGTCGCGGCGTTCGCACCGACTCGCTGGCGGACGCTCTCCACGTCACGCGAGAGCATCTCAGTCGAACGTTTGCGGCGGATGGCGGGCCCAACCTCAAGCGCGTGATCGATCTCGTCAGGCTCCTCGCGGCTGCCGAACTAGCCAAGAATCCTGGATACGATGTTCGTGACGTCGCGAAGGTGTTAGGCTTCGCCTCGCCCTCGCATCTCTCGACCACTTCACAGCGGATCGTGGGAACAAAGTCGACGTCGCTCTCGCGTTTGCGAACGGTCGATCTCATCGAGCGGTTCTCGAGAGGACACGGACGGAGCCGCGGTCAATAGGCAACCGATTCACCTTTACGAGGGCGCCGTCGACGACACCGGCTTTGGCGGAGTTGACGCCGCGGCGTTTTCGTCTTCGGATGCGCGTTGACGCTCGAGATAGACGATGTAACCGGCAAGCAGGCGACCGACGTGGTGAGTTCGCTTCAAGAGCTCTCCGTGGGCAGCGATGGAGAGGAGATCGGCGTGGCGCAGGATGGCGAGTTGGGTCTCGAGCCGAAGCAAGTCGCGTTTCGCAGCCCGGTACAGTTGCCGCTGCTCGGGCGCCGTATAGCGCCCGTAACCCTCGGCAACGTGACTCGCTATGGCGAGCGCGGTGAGGATAACCGCGTCCGTCGCGCTCTTGGTTTCGCGCCGCGCACTGTGCCGAATGACGCGGAGCACCTCGCCCCCGAGGGCGACGGCCTCTTGCCAGACTTTGAGATCACGGACGCCAGCAGCCATGGCGCGAAAATGACAGCACGAGCCTCAGCTTGCGGTATCGATCTAACGCGATTCGTTTCCAAACCGCTTACCGACGCCATGAGCCGCGCGTGACGCTCTAGTGGCTGGGCGCGTCTTGCGGGAAGCTTAGCTTGTGATATTTTTCACAAGCGCTTTTGGCCCTTCACAGCTGCACGACTCCGGACTCCGTATGGCCACCGACACGACGCTCCGCCCGGGTGAAATCAAGGACATTCTGCTCCGCGAGATCGAAGCGGCCGACCTCCATGAGCTCGACGTGGAGGAAGTCGGAACGGTGCTCGAGGTCAAGGACGGCATTGCCCGCATCTACGGTCTCCAGAAGGCGATGGCGGGTGAGATGCTCGAGATTCGATCGTCGGAGACGGGCAACACAGTCACCGCGCTCGCGCTGAACCTCGAGGAAGACAACATCGGCGCCGTCATCCTCGGCGACTACCTCCAGCTCAAGGAGGGCGACGAGGTGCGACGGACGTCGCGCGTGCTCGATGTACCGGTCGGGCCTGCTCTCGTCGGCCGAGTGGTGGATGCGCTCGGCCTGCCGATCGATGGGCAGGGTGATATCGGCGCGACGATGACGCGGAAGGTTGAGTCCCAGGCGCCTGGTATCATCGTTAGGCAGCCGGTGAAGGAGCCGCTCCAAACCGGAATCAAGGCAATCGATTCGATGATCCCGATCGGCCGTGGTCAGCGCGAGCTCATCATCGGCGATCGTGGAACGGGTAAGACAGCGGTCGCGATCGATACGATCATCAATCAGAAGGGTCAAGGCGTTATCTGCGTGTACGTCGCCATTGGCCAGAAGGCGTCGACGGTCGCGTCGGTGGTCCAGCGGTTGCGCGAGACTGGCGCGATGGAGTACACGATCGTCGTTGTCGCGTCCGCGTCGGACCCGGCGCCGATGCAGTACATCGCACCGTACTGCGGCTGCGCGATGGCCGAGTACTTCATGTATAACGAAGGCCGCCCGACGCTCTGCGTCTATGACGATTTGTCGAAGCAGGCGGCAGCGTATCGTCAGCTGTCGCTCGTCCTGCGGCGTCCGCCGGGTCGTGAAGCATATCCCGGCGATGTGTTCTACCTTCACTCGCGACTTCTCGAGCGCGCCGCGAAGCTCCGCGAAGACGCGGGTGTGGTCGATGGTAAGAATATTCTAAAGCCTGGCGGCTCGCTGACGGCGCTCCCGATCATCGAGACGCAGGCGGGCGACGTCTCGGCGTACATTCCGACGAACGTCATCTCGATCACCGACGGCCAGATCTTTCTCGAGGCCGACCTGTTCTTCGCTGGCGTTCGCCCCGCGATCAATGTCGGCATCTCGGTCTCGCGCGTTGGCGGCTCCGCGCAGGTGAAAGCAATGCGCAAGGTCGCTGGTCGTCTCCGTCTCGACCTGGCGCAGTATCGCGAGCTCGAGGCGTTCGCGGCCTTCGCGTCGGACCTCGACGCCGCGACGAAGCGCCAGCTCGATCGTGGCGCGCGCACCGTCGAGGTGCTGAAGCAGGGTCAGTACCAGCCGATGCCGGTCGAGCAGCAGGTCATGATCATGTACGCCGTGACGAACGGATTCCTCGACGACGTGCCGACGCAGAACGTTCGCGCCTTCGAGCGCGGGTTCCTCGACTACATGGCCGCCAGCTTCCCGCAGGTGGGAGACGGGCTTCGCCAAGCGAAGGATCTCACGAAAGAGATCGAGGCCGACCTGCGGCGCGGCATCGAGGCGTACAAGAAATCGATCGGCACCCGCGAAGAGCGGCCGACGATCGAAGCCGCAGTTCGTTAGGCAGCTCGACGACGTACAGGCCCCAGTCGGAATTCGGCACATGGCAAAGGGACGCGAGCTCAAAGGTCGCATCAAGTCCGTCGAGAACACGCGCAAGATCACGCGCACGATGGAGATGGTCGCGACGTCGAAGATGAAACGCGCGATGGACCGCGTCGTCGCCGCGCGTCCGTACGCTCAAGCGTTAGGCGAAATGATGTCGCGGTTGTACTCACCCGACCTCGCGGAGCGCTTTCCGCTCTTGCGTCAGCCAACGCCGGTGCGCCGCGCCGCAGTGTTGTTGATCACCGGTAACCGCGGCCTCGCGGGCGCCTTCAACGCCAATCTCATTCGCGAGAGCCGCAACCTCATTGGGCAGCTCGAGCGGGATGGAGTCGAGGTCGAGCTGCACGCGGTCGGTCGCAAAGGGTTTGGATACTATCGCTACGTTGGTCGCGCCAGCGCGTCGAGCCGCACGGATATCGGCGACCGCCCGACGGTTCAGAACGCGGCCGAGCTCGTCGACGGATTGATGACGGCGTTCGCGAACGGCCAATTGGACGCCGTTTACATCGTGCACGCGCATTTCAAGTCGGCAATCTCGACGCCGCCAACCACCGAGAAGATTCTTCCCGTTGCGTCGCCTGAGGGCGCAAAGGGAAGACAGCATGATTATCTGCTCTTCCCGTCGGCGGAGGAGATTCTCTCTTCGTTGCTGCCATCGTACGTGCGCAACATGGTGTATCGAGCGCTCGTCGAGAACACCGCCGCGTTCTACAGCGCGCAGCGGACAGCGATGAAAAACGCGACCGATAACGCGAGCGACATGCTCAACATTCTTCGTCGTACCTACAACCGAGCGCGCCAGGCGAACATCACGCAGGAAATTGCGGAGATCGTCGGCGGCGCTTCCGCATTGCAGGGATGAATGACGGGAGCGCGCCGCGCTCCGAGTCGACAGACCACTCGAGGAACAACATGGCCGCGACAACGGCGATCAAAAACATCGGCAGGATCGTTCAGGTCATTGGACCAGTGCTCGACGTCGAGTTCGAAGCCGAGCACCTGCCGGAGCTCTATAACGCACTCGACATCACTGGTAAGGCGGCGTCGGGCGAGGACATTCACGTCGTTGTCGAAGTTCAGCAGCACATCGGACGGAATCAGGTGCGCGCGGTCGCGATGTCGTCGACGGATGGTGTGGAGCGCGGCTTCGAGGTCGTCGACACCGGCGGTCCAATTACGGTGCCGGTTGGCGAGGCAGCGTTAGGCAGAATCCTGAACGTGGTCGGACAGCCGGTTGATAACGGTCCCGCCATTCCGAAGGACGCGCCTCGCTGGCCGATCCATCGCAAGCGTCCGGACTTCGTCAACCTCGAGCCCAAGACCGAGGTCTTCGAGACGGGCATCAAGGTCATCGATCTGATCGCGCCATTCGTGAAGGGCGGAAAGATCGG
>JANWKK010000065.1 GCA_025451425.1 Gemmatimonadaceae bacterium | reverse complement strand
CCCGAGCAGGCGGCGGGCGAACGCACGATCGATGGACGCAGCGATCTCTATTCGTTAGGCATCGTTGCCTACCAGATGCTCGCCGGCGAGCCCCCGTTCGTGGCCGGCAGCACGCCGGCAATGCTCGTCAAACACATTTCGGAGCGACCGCTTCCGATTCAGCAGCGGCGCGCGGACATGCCCGACGATCTCGCGCGGGCCGTGATGCTGCTCCTCGAGAAGGACCCAGCGAATCGCTTTCCATCGGCTTCGGCCCTCGTTGCCGCGCTCGATACCGGCATCGTACCGACCAGCGCCGCTCGCACCTCGGGCGCCGCTGCGCCGAGCGCTGATTCCTTCGCCCAATCCACATCCCACTCGCAGACGAACCGCACGAGTGGCGATGCCGGATACGCACCGGCTCCATACGCTGCACACGAGATCTACTCTCCAACGGTGGAAGATATGGCGCGCTGGGAGGCGCCGGCGGTTCAGAAATTCCGTCGGAAGCTCGCGCCGTATCTCTTCGTCAATGGTGTCATTGTCATCGCCTCCCTTGTCGGGCAGCGAGACTTCTTCGTCGTAACGGTCATCTGGAGCATCTTCATGGCGTTCCGATATGCCAAGCTCTGGGCCGATGGCTACGATTGGCGAGACGTCTTCCGTCAACCCCGCGAGCGCGAGCTGCTCGAGGTCGTCGACGATGGCCTAACCGGGGTTCGATCCCTCTTCGACCGCAACCAGCGGAACCAGCTTCGCGAGGCGAAGCGCGCTCGGCAACTCGCCCGGCGATCGGGTCGAGCCACGCTCGACCGACCCGCGGCGCCTCTGTCGTCCACGAACTCACGCATGAGTGGCGGGATCGGACAGGGAAGTCGCGGCGCCGACGTCGTGGCGCAGGCAGCACGCGACCGCGACGAGATCCAGCGTATTCTCGATACACTGCCCCCGGCCGATCGGGCCCGGCTCTCCGACGTACTTCGGTCGTCGTTCGCGCTCTATGAGAAGATCGAGGCGCTTGCGCTCTCGCTCTCTTCGATCGAGCGCAGTCTGGTGCCCGGAGCGAAAGAGTCTGTGGATGCGGAGATCGCCCGCCTCGAGGGCGCGGCCAATCCCCTCGAGGGAGCGGCGAGCGACGAGCGCGTTCGCCGCTTGGCGCACCTGAGGCGGCAGCGCCGAGCAATGGCGGATCTCGTCAGGCGGCGCGATGAAGCCACCGAGAAGCTCGAGACGTGTGCAATTGCCCTCAACAACATGCGGCTGGACATGGTCCGCCTTCGTGCGGGAACGCAGACGCATGAGAACGTCACGACATTGGCGATGAACGCGATGTCTCTCGCCGACAGTGTCGACAGCGCCCTCTACGTGGCGGATGAAATGGGACGGATCGGGCAGCGTCGCTCGGCGCGCTCGACCGCCGGACCGTAGCGGCCGCGCCTAACGGCGGGCCTCCCGTGTATCACGAATCGTGACCGATTATCTGCACGACCGCGTTGTCGCCGCGGTTGGCGACCAATACCTGATCGAAGCAGAGATCGGGCGCGGCGGCATGGCCGCCGTTTTCCGCGCACTCGATCTGCGGCTGCATCGACGCGTCGCGATCAAGGCGCTGCCGCCGGAGCTCGCGTTCAATAGCGACGTTCGCACGCGGTTCCTGCGCGAAGCGCAGACGGCGGCGCAACTCAGCCATCCGAGTATCGTTCCGATTTACTCGGTCGACGAGCGCGGTGGCGTCGTCTTCTTCGTGATGGCGTTGGTCGAAGGGGAAAGTCTCGCGGCACGTCTGGCGCGACAGCCGCGTCTATCGGTTGACGCTGTTCGCCGAATCCTCGCGGAAGTGGCCGACGCGCTCGACTACGCGCATTCGTGCAGCGTGGTGCACCGTGACATCAAGCCGGACAACATTCTTCTCGATCGCACGACCGGCCGCGCTGTCGTCACCGATTTTGGAATTGCTCGAGCCGCGACCGGAGACGTGCGCCTCACGCAGACCGGCGTGGCGGTCGGTACGCCGGCCTACATGTCGCCCGAGCAGGCGATGGGTGAGCGCGACGTCGACGGGCGACGTGATCAGTATTCGTTAGGCGTCGTCGGGTATCAGATGCTCGTGGGGCAAACGCCCTTCAAGGCGGCCAATACGCCGGCGATGCTCATGAAGCATCTCTCGGAGATCCCGCGGCCCGTGCTCGAAAACCGGCCGGACGTGCTGCCGCAGCTTGCCGCCGCGGTTGATCGTGCGCTGTCGAAGAAGCCTCAAGACCGCTGGCCAAGTGCTGGAGCGTTTCGCGATGCACTGAACGCATCGGCGACCGCTGCAATTGCGTCAAACGGCCAAACGGCTGCTCCCTCAGCGCCTGTGTCTACGGCGCCGGCGCCTAACGGCGCTGGGCGGGGAGAGCTCCTTCGCCCCGGTGAGGCAATGCGGCGCGCGATGATGCTCGGCGACGACGTACTGCCGTCGCTCCCGCCTTCACCAATTGGCATGAGTCGCCGTCAGTGGAAGGACTGGGCTCGTGAACAGCGTCGATTGGCTCGCGATATGGCGCGCGGCGCGATTGCCTCGGCGGCCGATCAGGTGGACGATCGCGCGGTGCGCTGGTACAACATCGAACGTCGCGTGCATCGGTTCCGGCGCCGTCTCGCGCAGACACTGGTGGCAATCCCGGCGCTCTTCGCCATCAACCTGACGATGCAGGGATTCCCCTGGTTCATCTTTCCATCGGTCTTCTTGTTGTTGTCACTCCTGACGAACGCAGGAAACCTGTGGGCAGACGGGATTAGTCCGGTGGATGCCTTACGCGGGACCTGGCGTGAGCGAATCCGGGCATCACTCGGGGCTCCGCCCGCGCCAGCTCCTCCCGCGCCGTCCTTGGTGGACGCCGCGGCGGCCGTGGCGCCGCCTGAAGTGCTCGCCGGCGCGCACGGCGGCATCGTGCGCCGAGCCGTCGCGGACAGCGCGCAGATCCGCGACATCATTAGCAAATTGTCTCCGGTCGAGCGCGAGATGCTTCCCGATGTCACGCCAACCATCGACGGTCTCGTCGAGCGCGTCGCATCACTTGCCGTGACCCTCCATCGTCTCGACGCGGACGTCAGCGGAACGTCGCTCGGCGCGCTGGACGAGCGCATCGCACTCGCCGAGCGTGATACGCGCGACGCCGATCACGACCGTCGATTGGTGCTGTTGCGCCGGCAGCGTTCGACGTTGCACGACCTTCTCGAACGCCGGCGAACGCTGCTCGATCAGATGGAAAGCGCCAGCCTCACGTTGCAGAACCTGAAGCTCGACCTGCTGAAGCTCCGCTCTGCTGGCGTCGGCTCCGCGCTCGAGGATGTGACCAGCGCGACGCGCGAAGCGCGCGCTCTTTCACGCGATATCGCTCACCTGCTCGAAGCAGCGGACGACGTTCGCAAGCTGTGACGACACGTATCGCGCTCCTCATAGCGCTCGCCATTACTGGCGCGTGCACCGGATCCGACGTGCGAGCGCATCCCGAAGGTGCGCCATCGCCCGAAGGCGTCGCTGGGCAGAGGGATAGCGTCGTTGCGCACCGTGACTCGGTTGTGGTTCCGGATTCGATCCGGCGTCCGCCAACGCCACTCGTTCCTACGCCGAATCCGGTGCGCGGCCTCTACGTCAGTCGATGGGCGGCGATCGGCGATCGGATGTGGCAGTTGATCGATGTCGCCAAGCGAACCGAGGTGAACGCGCTCGTCATCGACGTGAAGGACGACCGCGGGCTCGTGCTCTATCACTCGCACGTGCCGCTCGCAAAGGAGATCGGCGCGGACACGACGCGACCGATGTCGTATCGTCGCCTGCGTGCCGTTCTCGACACGATGCGCACGCACAACATCTATCCGATTGCTCGCATCGTCGTCGCCAAGGATCCGCTACTCGCTGAGGCGAAGCCGGAATGGTCGATCAAGCGCAAGCGCGACAGCATGCCCTGGCTCGACAAGAATCAGCGTCCCTGGCTCGACCCAACACATCCTGAAGTCTGGAAATACGCGGGCGATCTGGCGGCGGAAGCCGTCAATCTCGGCTTCAGCGAAGTGCAATTCGATTACGTCCGCTTTCCGGATGAAGATCGTCTGATTCGCGAAACGTACTTCCCGCTCATGCAAGGCCGCGTGCGGTCACAGGTCATCCACGATCAGCTCAGCTATCTGCGCACGCTGATCAAGCCACTGCACGTTCCGATGACGATCGACGTGTTCGGTCTGAGCGCGACCGACACGACCGACATGGGAATCGGCCAGAAGTGGGAGATGTTCGCGGACCAGGTGGACGTCGTGTTACCGATGGACTATCCGTCTCACTTTGCGCCGGGAACGTTCGGCCTCGGTAATCCGAACGCGCACCCCTACTCGACACTCGATCACGCGCTTCGTGACGCCAAGAATCGCAGCGCCGGCATCCCGAATGCCGCGCGCATCGTACCGTGGTATCAGGATTTCACGTTAGGCCCACCGCGCTACGGCGCTACCGAGGTCCTCGCGCAGATGCGCGCCGGACATGCCAACGGCATCGACAGTTGGATGCTCTGGAATCCGGGCAGTCGGTATTCGATTGATGCCCTCAAGCTGGCAGCCGATAGCGCAACTGCGGGAAGCGCGACTGATCGACCGCGCGACTGAGAACCTTTTCGCGTCAATTCCGTTTCAAGAGCTCCCGGATCGCGTCGCCAACCTTCGCGGGCGCATCCTCCGGCGAGAAATGGCTCGCCGCCGGAATCACCTCGAGCGTCGCTCCGGGGATGGCGTCCTGCAGACGCCGGCCAACATCCGGACCGAGAAACGGGTCGTGGCGACCCCAGACGATCGCCGTCGGCGCGATGATCTCCTTGAGCCGCGGCGCAACAGCGACCGTATCCGCGCTGTCGAGCGCGAGGAGGTGCTCCATGAACGCATCTCGGCCCTCGACGGTCGCGAACGGTCGAACGTACAGCTCGATTGACCGCACTCCGCGGTCGTGATCCTGATAGCCGCGAAGGAGATCGCTACGAAGGAGCGAAAGCAGCCAAGTGGCGGGAAGATGCCGAGTCAATGGCAGCATGGCGCGCGCAAGCTTTACGTCCCGAGTTGGCCATTCCTTGAAGGCAACCGAATCCACCAGGCATAGTCGAGACACGCGCTGTGGGTAGCGAACCGCCATCCACTGCGCGATTCCACCGCCGATGTCGTGACCAACCACGCAGGCATAGTTGATCCCGAGCAGATCCAGCAGCTCGATGATCCGATCCGCGTGAGCCCGAATGCCGACAGGCCGTCCGAGGGGGCGATCGCTGCGCCCATATCCCAGTAGGTCAACGACGACAACGCGGTGCCCCGCTGGGACGAGGGGGACGACGTCGCTCCAGAGATGGCCTGACGTGGGAAATCCGTGAAGAAAAACCACGGGCTCGCCGGCTCCCCTCGTGCCGGCCGCGTAATAGTAGATCCGAACGCCGTTCAGGTCGACGAACTCACCGCGCATCTACTAAGAAAACGACAGGCTGCCGGTGTCGGCAGCCCGTCGTCACATTTTCGCAGCGTCATGTCATCCTGAGCGGAGCGAAGGATCTACTTTCCCTTGCTTGAGGCAAGCCTCCAAAGGACAATAGATCCTTCGTCGCTCGGGCAACGCTACTGACCCTGCGGCTTGCGATTCTGCATCGCTTGACGCATGTCCTCGTAGTTCTTGTCGAAGACTTTCTTCTGGTCGTCCGTCAGGATCGACTTGAGCTCGTCGCGCTGCTTCTCCTGCAGCTCCATGCGCTTGGTACGCATCTCCTGCTGATCACCGCCGCCGTTCCGAAGTGCCTGCATCTGCTCACGATACTTCGCGCTGATCGAGTCGGCCTTCACCTGCTGCGCCGGCGTGAGCGTGATGTCCTTGAACAACATGGCGGACATATTCGGGCGACCGCCGCCTGCCTGTGCCTGCGCGACCGTCGTCACGCCAAAGAACAACGCCACCGCCATCATTGCCAACCGGACTGTCTTCATGGGATCTCCTCAGTGGGGAACTTGAAACGCCGCCGCGCGTTGGACCGGCACTCGCCGGCCATGTGGGTGCGCCACTGCCCACGCGTGGGGTGATAAGTTTGGGCCATTTTGCTGTATGTGGCCCCTAGCGCATGGTTCGAAAACTGCTATGCTTAGCCGCCCTCAGCAGGGCGGTCTCCTCGTTCTGCGACGCAATCTGTCGTCGTACCGGACACTCGAGCATCTCGCGAGCGCCCTTGTGACTTTGCCGCCGCCGAGCACTACCGCCACTCCTCCGATTTCGCCTCGCCCGGCTCCGGCTATTCTTGCGCCGGTCCGCTTCCCGCTGAGCTGGCTCCTCGAGCACGCATCCGCGCCGATTCGCTATCGGGCGATGACCGAGGTCGCGCGGCTTCCATCGCAGTCGGCTGACCGTCTTTCGTTCCTTCCCTTTACGCACCGGCCCGCGCTGATGTTGGCGATGCTGCAGTCCTCGGACGGGACATGGAACCGCAGTATGCTCACCGTTCCCGCGCTGCGCGCTGAGCACTTCGACGGGGTTGGAACGATCAGCGCAGTGCGTCGACTGCTCGAGTACGGTTGGGACAAGGAAACTCCGCCGCTGTTACTCGCGCGTCGAATTCTCTTTCGACTGCTTGCCGAAGACGAAGATCCAGAGTGGCTCTTCGAGTTTGGTGCAGGAGGGCCGCCGGACGAGGACGCCGCTCGGCGTGGCCGTGCGATCCTGCGCGAAGCGGCCGCGGCGGCGCTCGCGCAAGCTGGATACGAGGGCGATCCTCGGTTGCGTGGCGCGGCCAAGCGTATCATCGAGCGCGTCGTCGGTTATCTTCGCTCGCCGCTCGCTCAGAAGCCTTTCGTTCGTGTCGGGAATCAGCACGTGCTCGCGGCGGAGGCGGCCCCGCCGTCGATGTTCGCGCTGCTGATGCTCGCGTATATGCCGCTCTTCCGCACGGAGCACCACGACGCGATGGATCGGCTGTACCAACACCTCGCGCAGGTGTTGCCGCGTCAGGAGGCCGTGCAGCTGTGCGGGCAGAAGGTGATGGCACAACCGCACCTCGTCCTCGGCGATCTGCTCGCGAATCGGAACGTTGCCGACGCGGACGTGCCGTTCGCGATGATCTGGCTCGAGCTGGTCGCGCGTCTTGGATACCTGCGGCGCAACGAGAATTGGTCGAAGCTCTTCGATCGCTTCCTCGACGATCGGGATCCGGATGGCGTGTGGCACCCGCACAAGGGAATGACCGTTGCGCGCTCGGCGAACCCAATCGTGTGGCCCTTCTATCCGCTCGAGGAGAATCTGTCCGGAGACGAGCGCTGGGCGGATGTAACATTCCGCCTCGGTCTCATCGCGCGCGTCATCGGACGCACGATCGAGATCGCCTAACGACAATCGGCCGTTGCGCGTACGAGGACGTTTGGCGCCGGCCGAGATGTATCCGGCCGGCGTGCCCGCGGTTCGGGTGCGGACGATAGCGCTCGAAAGCGGCGTGCGTCTCCGCCTGCTCGAATGCGGCGCGTCGTCTAACGAACCCGTCCTGCTCATTCACGGCTGGGGCGCGTGCTCGTACACATATCGCTTCGCGCTTCACGCGCTGGCCCGCGCGGGCCGACACGTACTGAGCTTCGATCTCCGCGGCCACGGGCTCTCGGATAAGCCGGTCGGACGCGATCACTACCGGACCGACCTCCTGCTTGCCGACGTGCGCGAACTGCTCGACGCCATCGGCGTTAGGCGCGCGGACGTCGTTGGCCACTCGCTTGGCGGAAGCATCGCATTGCGATTCGCGATCGCCCATCCCTCGCGTGTTCGCCGGCTCGCGCTGGCCGCTCCGGTCGGACTCACGACGGTGCCGCTGCGCACGATTGCGCATCTTCTCACGCCGCGCTTCACGGAACGCTTCGCGCGTTACTTGCCACCGCGCTGGGTCACGGCGCTGCTTCTGCGCGGAGCGTATGGTAACCCAGGGCGCGTCACGGATCAGATCGTCGACGAGTATTGGGCGCCCTCGCAGTTCACAGAGTACTATCGCGCCGTACGGTCGCTTGTGGATCGATTTATCTGGGAGCCCCTCCCGGCCCGCGAGCTTGCAAAAGTGTCTCAACCGACGCTGGTGATCCTGGGCACGGTCGATCGTCTCATACGGGGTGCGGATCAGGGGGCTGCGGTGATTCCTAACGCCTCGGTCGTATCGATCCGCGGCGCAGGGCACCTGGGCATCGAAGAATGCCCTGACGAGTTCAACGAGATTCTCGTCCGCTTCTTTCGCGGCGAGAAGATTTCCGTAGCGCCAAGTGCTGCAATGGGTTAGATTGGATTGTTCATGTTTCCGGGGCGCCGCTGCGCCCCGTGTGTGTTTGTGAGCGTCGGTCCCGGGAGCCAGTGTGATTCTGGGTGTGCGGCCCCGACGCGTTGAGAGTTGGAGTCAATGGCAACAGCGACAATCGAAGCAGAATCGATCGACTCCGCAGCGGCTTTCGGCGCGCTCGGACTCAGCGACGAAGTAATCAGGGCGGTGCGCGACGCGGGCTATGCAGAGCCGACGCCCATTCAACGCGAGGCAATTCCGCTCATTCTGAAGGGCCGGGATCTGATGGGCCTCGCCCAAACGGGAACCGGGAAGACGGCCGCATTTACGCTGCCGATCATCGAGCGGCTTTCCGGCGGACCGCGGCGCACTCGAGTGCTCATCCTCACGCCGACGCGCGAGCTGTGCGTTCAGGTCGAGTCGAGCTTTCGAAATTATGCTCGTTATGCACCGCTCGCCGTCGCCTCCGTCTACGGCGGGGTGCCCCTCGATCCGCAGGAGAAGCAGCTCCGTGCGGGTGTCGACGTTGTCGTCGCGACCCCAGGGCGGCTCATCGACCATCTCGAGAGAGAAAACGTCTCGTTCGAGGATCTCGAGGTCCTCGTGCTCGACGAAGCGGACCGTATGCTCGACATGGGTTTCGCGCCGCAGATCAGCCGCGTCGTGAGCAACGTTCCAGCGTACCGGCAAACGTTGCTCTTCAGCGCCACCATGCCGCCCGAAGTCGAGGCGCTCGCGAGAAAGTATCTGCGCAAGCCGATCGTCGTGCAGGTCGGGCGTCGCTCGGCCGCAGCGAACACGGTGAAACATTACGTCTACCCCGTGCCGCGAGAGCGCAAGAGCGCGTTGCTCGCGGACCTGCTCAAGCGCGAAGCGATGGAGTCCGTGCTCGTTTTCACCAGAACGAAGCATGGCGCGGACAGGGTCGTTAGGCACCTGGAGCGCGACGGGATTCGTGCGACGGCGATGCACGCCGACAAGACGCAGCCGCAGCGGACGCGCGCGCTCGACGATTTCAAGTCGGGTCGCGTGCGCGTGTTGGTCGCGACCGACATCGCGCAGCGCGGGCTCGACATCTCCGGCATCACGCACGTCATCAACTACGATGTACCGCAGCAAGCCGAAGACTACGTCCACCGCATCGGCCGAACGGGACGGGCGGCGAGCGAGGGCGACGCGTTCACGTTCATGTCACCGGACGAGATCGCGATGGTGCGCAGCATCGAACGCGTGATCGGCCAGGAGATCCCGCGCATTTCCGTCCCTGGCTTCGACTTCGGAACGATCGCCGCAGACTGAAGGCAAAACGCCTGCGATCAGGCGCGGGCATTGACGTGTGCCGGCCCTGGCTCGTCATCAGGGAGCCATGCTCGGACTGTCGCCCTGGGTCGCGCTCGTTGCGTTCGCGCTCGCCGTTCTCGCGGCGCGGCTCCTGCCCGCATTCAATACGAGCGGTGTTGAGCGAGCACTAAACAGCCGCTGGGCCCCCGCCGTCGCCGGAGTGACCTCCGGCCTCGTATGCCTCTGGATCTGGGGCGCGCTCACCCGAACGCCGGTCATCCACGACGAGTCCGCATATCTGCTGCAGGCGCAGCTCTTCGCCCATTTGCGATGGACGGGCGTTGCGCCGCCGATTCCCGAGTTCTTCGAGCAGCTTCACGTACTCGTTGACGGAATGCTGGCGTCGAAGTATCCGCCAGGAAACTCGCTTCTGCTCACGCTCGGCGTGCTGGTCGGTCTGCCAGGTTTGCCGGTGGTGATCATGAATGCTTGCGCTGGCGCCCTGATGTTTGTCCTCGCGCGTCGCGCCGCCGGTGGAGCGGTCGCTCTGCTCACCTGGATTGTGTGGCAGTCCTCGTTTCCGAACATCTACTACCACGCCAATTACATGTCCGAGAGTCTTACCGGCCTGGCGTGGCTGATCACATGGTGGGGCATTCTGCGTTGGCGCGACGGAGACGGTCGGAAGTGGCTCGCCATCGCCGCGGCAGCCGTCGCCTGGTGCATGATCACGCGCCCCGTGACTGGGCTCGCACTCGGAGTTGTCGCGTTGAGCGTTGTCTTATGGCGTTGCCGGTCGCACCGTGCATGGCGTGATCTGGCACCGGCTGTGAGCGTCGCAGTCTTGATTCTCGCTATCATTCCGCTCTGGAACTGGCGCACGATGGGCGACCCGCGCGTCATGCCGCTGACGTTCTATACCAAGCTGTACGTGCCGTTCGACAAGCCGGGCTTCGCCTCGAGCGCCTCCGATCGGCCGAGCCCGCGTTTGCCGCACGATCTGCTTCGGATTCAGTACGCGTTCTATCAAGAGCACCTTCACCACAAGATCTCGGCGTTGCCGAGCATCGCGTGGGCGCGGATCAAGATGATCGATCGCGACGCATTCTACGAATGGCGCGGCGGATTACGCCTCTTTGCGCTGATTGGTCTTGTCGCGCTGACGCTGGAAGGCTGGATTGCGCTCGCGGCATTCGTCGCGCAATTCGTCCTGTATCTCTCGTACGCCCATCCGGCGTGGTGGACGATGTACTACGTCGAGTGCACGCCCGTCCTCGCGTTCCTCATCGCGTTAGGCATGACGCGGGTGTTCATGTGGGCGTTCAACGTCAAGAGCGTTCCAACTGAAAGCGCGACTGCCGGGTCGACGGGCCTAACGCGGACCGTCGGCGCGATTCGGACCGCCCTGACATCGCCGATCGCCACCGACGGTCGCCGGTTGGCGACGGCGACGCTGATCATTGGCGTCGCCGGCTTGGTGGCAGCCGTTGGCGTCACGCGGCAGGTGAAGGTGACGCTGGGGCAGGACCACTCGTTCTATGACGCGTTCGAGCAACTCGTCGGGCAGATCTCCGACCCGCGGGCGATTGTCTTCGTGCACTACGCGGACAAGCACCCGGACGGCTTGAGCCTCGTGAGAAACGTCCCCGATCTGGAGCGAGCGCCCGTGTGGACGGTGTATGATCGCGGTGAAGACAACGCGAGACTCCTCGCGCTTGCGCCGGATCGAGTGCCTTATCTGTTCGACGAGACGAGCTGGACGCTCACGCCGATGAACGTACCGCGCAAGGAGGAGCTCTCGCGCTCGACTACGCCTGCTGATTCGCTCAGGGTACTACAAGCAGGCCGACGTCGCCGTTGAAGTTGTCGCGCCGGGTTGGCAATCCCGGGGGTGCGAGCCAGGCTCCGCCGTCGAGGCGCAGATTGATCTCGTGAACGCCGGCCGACCCCGGAAGCGTGATATCCCACATGTCGCGGCCACGACGCATGAGCACGAGCGGCGTCCAGTCGCTGAAGTCGCCCATCACTTCGACCGTTTCGACACCGCCGACGCGCACCGTGATCTTCTGAGTGCCGGTGGCGAGCGAACGAACCTCGAAGTCTCGCACCGCCGCGAGCGTTCGCGGTGCCACTGGAACCGTCGTTCTCGGGATCGAGCTCGTCGAGAGCATCATGCCGAAGTTCGTGTAGTTCCGCGCGGGTAGGCCGCGAGACGGATTCGCGGGAACGCGGCCGCCGCCCATGACGGCGGCGATGCGGTTGGTGATCCAGAGGACCGCGGTCCCGGCTGCCCAACGACGCGAGTCAGGCGTGACATCATAAGAGTCACCAAAGCGATATCCCGCCTGGCCGGTGAGCTCGAGCCAGCCGAACGCCCAATTCACCGAGCCTTCGACGTCGCTGAACCGCGACTGGCGGCGACAATCGTTGACCGGCGCATTCGCGGCCGAACTCGAGAGCGAAGACGCGCCAGAGCTGAGGGCGAGCGGATCATTGTGTGTTCCGCATGCCTCGGTCGCGCCTGACGAGTCGCGCGTCGCGGCGACCTTCGTAAAGAAGAAATTCGTGAACGTGCCACTCAGCATCGCGTCGCCAAGCTTCGCCCACGCGCCGCCGCCGGTGACGTCGACAGCCGAAACGACCGCGATACGCCACGGACGCGCCACACCACCGCCGAACCAGATCCCGCTGTTCTGCGAGAAGAGCATGTGCAATCGGGCCTGCCCGTCGACCTGGTCGTTTTCGAGCGACTGGTCGAAGAATGCTCGGCTCGCGTTGCCGATTACTTCGGCGCGGAAGTGATTGTACACCGGCGAGATGAGATTGCCCGAGATCGTACCGTCGGCAATCTGCCATTGCTGCCCGGTGAGCCACGCCGATCCGTGCGCGGCGAGCGCGAGGTAGGGAAGATCGACGCGAATGCCCGGAGCGACGCTGAACACGCTCGATGGAACCTCGCCATCCTGCTGCGTCGTAATCGAGCCGGCTTCGACCTTCGACGCGATCTGTGCCGACACTCCTTGCGGAGCGAGCAACACAAACGTGAGCGCGACGATCGCGGCCTTCCGCTCGGTCATGACACCTACGAGCTCGGGTTATCCGGCTCCTGTGACGCTGGCGGCAGTTTGCTTCCGGGCGTCACATGGGCGGGAACTTCGCGCATGCGTTGCTGAAGCGCGGCTCCCGGATTCTGCCCAGAATGTATGTCTTCGTCGACGCTTTTCCACAACCCATAGATGTCAGATTCTCCAGCGCCGCGCGACCACAGCTGGAGTATGGCAGAGGACGCCTCCGACACGGGAACGCCGCGCTGAATCAGATCCGTGAGCGTCACAAGCGCACGCAGCAACGGTCGACCATTTCGCTCACTACGGAATTTCGCGAGCCCTTCGAGCGGAACGCCGGCTTGGAGCGCCGATGCCGCTGCCGTCACTTCGGACTCGCTCAATGTGGAGCCCAGCGCCACCCTGACATCCAGGAAACGGTGGAACGTGGAGCGCACGGCGGCAATGATGTGCCGATTGTCGACGTGCTTCGCCTGACCCTCGAGCGCCAAGAGCATCAGCGGTCGAGTCGGAACGCCCGATACACGCGCCGAATCGATGATCAGCTCGACGTTGAAGCGCGTCTGCGGATCGAGACGCGAGAGCGGGTCGGGGTCCTGAGCGATGAGCGCGAGCGGTTGTAACGCTCCCAGCAACATCGTAGCAGCGCAGACGACTACGCGAGAACCTCTCGAGCTCACCAGCGTCACGACGCAGATCCTCCAACGAGGACGACCGAATTTGGCGCACCGAGACCGTCCTCGGGAGCCAGTGGTGCCGTCGGGTCGGCCACCCACTGGGTGGTGCCATTCGCGCCATTCACTACGAAAGCGTAGATGTGCCGGCCTGGCCGAAGTGGAATGGCGACACTCCACGTTCCACCCGTCGGCGTGCGCGTCATCGGAGTGGCCTGCGCGTCCCAGTTGTTGAAGTCCCCGACGACAGCGACGGTGGACGCATGGGGCTCGACAAGCACGAACTTGATGACCGTATCATGAACAGAAGGGGCGAGCGGGGGCCGAAGTCCGACAACAGTCGTCGACTGTCCAGTCCGAATCAGACTGCCCCGATCGATAATCGAATGTCCGAAAAAGACGCCGATGCCAATGAGCCCTGCAGCGAGTGCGGCACCGACCACTGGCGAAAGCGGAAGCGAGCGAGGCTCAACGAGCCAACGCCACCGCGCGAAGCGAACCGCGGGCGGAGCTTCGAGGCGAACACGCGCCATCACGCGCTCGACCGCCATCGGATCGACGGCGACCGGGCGACGTGCTTCGCGCGCTATCCAATCCACATAAGGGTCGAGTTGATCAGTCATCCCGGATTCGCTCCCACCGCTCGCGTAGCCTATCGCACGCGCGCTTGACCCGCATTTTGAGGGCGGAGACACCAGCGCCAGTGAGCGCCGCCATCTCCTCGTAGCTCAGCTCTTCGACATACTTGAGCAAAAACGCTTCACGCAACAGCGGGTCCAATTCGTTTAGAACACGCTGAACAAACTCCTCGTCTTCACCTGACCAAGCCGGTGTCTTGTCCGGAGCGTTCAGCAGCAACGCCTCTTCGCGCACGAACACGCGCTCGCGGTGCGACCGGCGAGCAGCGATACTGCGGCACTGATTGACGAGGATCCGGTACAACCACGCGCTGAACCGGTCTCGCTCCTGATACCTACCAAGCGCACGATAGGCGCGAAGGAAGGTCGACTGTAAAGCATCCTCCGCGTCGTCGCGGTCGCCCAGCATTCGCATTGCAAAGCGAGCGCACCGATCATAGTACCGATCGACGAGCTTCGCGTAAGCATCAACATCGCCAGACAGCACGCGCTGCACGTCGGCGGCATCGTCGCTCATGTCCTTTGCTATAACCCACCCCCTCGGCGGGTAAGTCACATCAGGCGTTTGCTCTACTGAACAACGGATCGACTGAAACGGAAATCCATGTGATGGATCTCACGATCCCCAATCGATATTCCGCAAATTGTGTCGCGTTTCGGCTTGGAGCTAGCGGTTTAGGCGCGCGGGTGCCCATTCAGTGGCGGAGCCGTCCGAGCCTTGATACGAACAGCGTGTCGGCGAAGCGGCCACGTCGCACAACGAGGCTCAGATTCGCGGCGCCGATTCCCAGTCCCCGAGCATCGAAGGCCATGGAATCCCTCGTTGCCGAGAGCTGCACCCGATAGCTCAGCCAAAGGTCGCGGCGAACCAGCAGTTCACTGTCCGCTCGCGACACGAGTGTCGCCCTCAGAGTGTCGATGAAGACGGCGACTGGCGAGCGGCGATAGATCGCGGCGTTGCGCGCGGATTGAAAGACCGTCGCCGCTTCGGCTGTAGCCGATTCGGTCGCGGCCCGGTCAGTCGCCGCGCCGATGCGCGAGACAGCAATGCCGAGCAGCACGCCCAGAACGGCAAGGACGACGAACAGCTCAGCCAGCGTGAAGCCGGTGCGACGCGTAGGATGTAGGTCGGCCGCGTTCGGTGCGGCGCGCTGACTCCTCCTTTCATGAGACATGCGCCCACACTACGTCTCCGCTCGCTCGTCGCGTGCATCCGGACGACGCAGTCTGGAGCCTTTCGCCTCGGCCGAAACTCCCTCGTAGACATTTCACTATGCGACGACTCTTCCTGCTGCTCTCGACAATCCTTCTCGCCTCCTGTCGTGATCCGCGCGCGGAAGCGAACATCGCCGAGGCGATGATGCAGGTCGGCACGGAGGTAAGCGCGCTGCGGCAGGACTACGCCACACTACAGGGTCAGGTCGACTCACTCCGCGGCGTCGTTGCCCGGCAGGACACCCTCATCACCAGACTCGCGTCGCTCGCGAACATGCCAATAGCGCGCTGACCCAGCCTGTCATCCCGAGTGAAGCGAAGGATGACAACTGCCTTGCCACCAACTCACTCAACGTCTAGTGTCGTCTTCCTCACCGCAAACAGGACTCAGCATGGTCATCCTCCGGCGATGGCGCACGGTTTCGCTCATGGCGCTCGCTACGGCGATCACCCCAGGCATCGCGCCGCTCTCCGCGCAACAGGCCAACGACGCTGCATATACAGCGAAGATTCGCGAGCTCACACCGGCGGACCCGAAGTGGAAGTTCACGACGGAGCTCGTCGATCATCTTCCTGCCTCATCGACCGTACCGACGCCACTGAAAGTGCTCGGCTACGTGCCGGGCACGATCGGCAAGTTGTCGCGAACGGAAGAGATCAACAAATACTTCCGCGCTGTCGCCGCCGCATCGCCGCGTGTCAAGATCTTCTCGCTGGGCATGAGCGAGGAAGGGCGCGAGATGATCATTGCCGCCGTCGCTGATGAGAACACGATAAAGCGACTCGATGAGTATCGCGGGATGGCAGCCCGGCTCGCCGATCCACGCGGGCAGTCAGATGGGGAGCGCGCGCGGCTGATTCGCGAGGCGAAGCCCATTTATTGGCTTACGGGAACCATTCATGCCCCCGAGACCGGCAGCCCCGAGATGCTGATGGAGTTGCTTTACCGTCTCGCGGTCGAGGAGACCCCGTTCGTTCAGAAGATTCGAAACAACGTCATCACGCTGATCACGCCCGCGACCGAAGTCGACGGTCGGAACCGGATCGTCGACATCATCGACGAAGAGAAGCAGCTCAAACTCGGCCGTGGCGGCATACCGACCGTGTACTGGGGGAAGTACATCGCGCACGACAACAACCGCGATGGGCTGATGATGAGCATCAAGCTCACCCAGAACATGAACAGCGGCTTCCTGTTTTGGCGGCCGACGATCATGCACGACCTGCACGAGTCGGTGCCGATTCTCTACACGAGCACGGGAACCGGCCCCTACAACGACGAGTTCGATCCGATCACCGTTGGCGAGTGGCACACACTGGCGTACCAGGAGATCAACGAGCTCACGAAGCGCGGTCTGCCCGGCGTGTGGACGCACGGCTTCTACGACGGCTGGGCGCCTAACTACATGCTCGGCATTGCGCAGTTCCGAAACTCGATGGGGAAGTTCTACGAGACATATACATCGGGCGGTGCCGATTGTCAGATCGTGAACCTTCCGGGTTCGGCAACCTCGAAGGAGTGGTATCGGCCGAACCCGCCGGTGAACGGCATCAAGTGGTGCATCCGCAGCAACATCAACTATCAGCAGTCGGGGGTACTGATCGCGCTCAAGTTCGTAGCGGACAATCGTGAGACGTTCGTCGAGAACTTCGCGCTGAAGGCGACGCGCATGGTCGAGCGTGGGAAGACGTCCGCGCCGTACGCGTTCGTCATACCGCACGATCAGCGGCACGCGGCGGAGGCAGCTGATCTTGTCGACTATTTCCGAAAGGTGGGAAGCGAGGTTCATGTCGCGTCGGCAGCATTCACGACGCATGACATGCCGCCCGTGATCGAGCGGGGTATGGTGGCCGGCGGCGCCGGTCCGGCCGCTGGTGCGGCAGCCGGCGGTGGTCGTGGTGGCCGCGGTGGTCGAGGCGGCGCGGACTCGAGCGCGGCGCAAGCGGATAGCAGTCGCCCAGGGCACACCGTGAACGTCAGCACGGGCGATTGGATCGTGCGCATGGACCAACCCTACACCGCGCTCATTCGCACGGTGCTCGCGATCCAGAAGTTCCGACCAGACGACCCGTCGCCTTACGACGATACCGGATGGTCGCTCGATGCGCTGCGGCACGTGACCGTGTACACGATCGCTGATTCGAGCGTCCTCACGAAGCCGATGACGCTGCTCAAGACGGACGCACGCGTTGCGGGGACTGTCGCCGGTACGGGCAGCGCACTGATCGTTGCGCACTCCGGCGACTGGCGCTCCGCGGTTCTACCATGGAAGCTTGGTGCGACCAAAGTGAGCGTTGCGGATAGTTCGTTCATCGTCTCTGGAACGACGTATCCGGCCGGCACCTATCTCGTCGACGACGCTGCGCCGGTGCGCGACGCCGTGACGCAGCTCGGAATGAAGGCGACGGCCGTCGCGGCCGCGCCTAACGTACGATCGCACGTCGTGCAGGTGCCAAGAATTGCGTTCGTTCATACGTGGATCGAGACGCAGAACGAGGGCTGGGTGCGTCATGCGCTGGAGGAGATGGGCGTGCCGTTCACCTACATGTCGACGCAACGGTTGAAGGAGCCCGGGCTGCTCGATCGCTTCGACGTTGTTTTGTTCCCACACGTCAGCGGCCCGACGACGGCGATGGTGAATGGGCGTCCGCTTGTGGGTCCGGCAGTTCCGTGGAAGGCCAGTGCGCTGACGCCGAGCCTCGGCAAGATCGACTCGACAGATGACATTCGTCCCGAGCTTGGCCTCGAGGGACTCGCGGCTTTGCGGCGATTCGTCGAACGCGGCGGCTTGCTGCTCGTCGAAGGCAACACAAGCCGGCTGCCGATCGACTTCGGCCTAACGTCGGGCGTGAGCGTTGTCACGACGCAAAGGCTTCTAGCTCGCGGCGCGATCTTCCGCGCAGAAGCCGTTACTCGCTCGAGCCCGATTCTGTACGGCTACGAGCGCGGCTCAATTCCCGTGTATTTCAATAGCGCGCCCTTGCTCGCTGTTGCATCCGGCCGCGGTGGGGGAGAAGGAGGAGGCAGCGCCGGCGGCGACGACGAGCGGTCGATGTCCGTTGCGCAGAACCGTCCTGATCCGTCGATCGCAAAGCAGACGGCGGCGATGCGGCCCCGCGTGATTCTGCGCTTTGACCAGAACGTCGATTCGCTCTTGGTGTCCGGTTTGCTCGATAACGGAAGCGAAATGGCCGGTCGGGCGGCGGTGGTTGACGCGCCGCTCGGACAAGGTCATGTGATATTGTTCGGTATCCGGCCGATGTGGCGCTACGAAACACAGGGCAGCTACGCGATGGTGCTGAACGCGCTCGCAAACTGGAACGCACTCGACGTCAACGAGCGTCCAACGCGAGTTGCGACGGACGGTGGGCAGAAGCACGAGTAAATCCGCAACTCGAATCGAATAGTCTCTGATGATCACGATCGAATACTGCACCGTTTGAAACTACGAACCACGCGCCGTCAGTTTGGCGGCCGAGATTCGTCAGGCATTTCCGAGCGAAGAGGTGAAGTTGATCCCTTCGCGAGGCGGGAGGTTCGAGGTGATTCGGGATGGAGCTCCGATCTTCGAAAAGTCGAAGGCTGGTCGGCATGTCCAGCCGGGTGAGGTGCTGAAGCTCTTGAAAGGCTGAGGGCGCCGTCCCGGGGAAGGCAGTCCCGTTGCAGCTACAGCTAATTCCAGCGCTACGGACAGGTTCCTGTAAGGTTGGAACCGGGTAAAATGTCAAGTGTATGATTAGCAAGACTTTACGAGGTATGGCCACTCGCGGTCTCATGGCATTAGCCCTGCTCGAGTGACGGTGGGCGCCGAGTCCGGCGCCGATCGGAGGATAGATGAAGCAGCTCACGATGATTCTGGCTTTCTTGTGCGCAGCGGCGCTCGCACCGCATGGGGCGAGTGCGCAGCAGCGCGACCGAAAGCCTCCCACGATACCGGCAGAGAGTCGGCCGCCGGCCGGCATGTGCCGGATTTGGTTGGATGACGTACCTGCCGGCCAGCAGCCTGCGCCGACGGATTGCGCGAGCGCGGTAAAGAACAAGCCGCAGAATGGTCGCGTGATTTTTGGCGACGACTATGCGAAGAAAGATGACAAGGGCGACAAGAAAAAGAGCCCGCCGCCTTTCGTGAAGAATTTCACGCAGCCTCCGTCGCCACCGCCGCGACGACCGTAAGTGTGAAGCCCGCTCGAGAGATGAGCGGGCTTTTCATTTCGGCGCCGACCTTGCACCTTCCGCCACCGTGACGCGCTCCATACAGGATCGGTACGGGCTTCCGCTCGACCACGATGCCTTCGTCAAGTCGGAGCCCGCATCGGGGCGTGTGATCGTGATCGCACCGACACGGGCGGCATGCGAGACGATCGAGCTGGCGATGGGCCTGCACATCGAAACGTTTCTCGAGATACACCATGGAGAACGCGTCCGTGAGCTTGCGCGCGGCAGCAAAGGCTTCGGTATTATCGCCGGCACCGGGACAGGCAAGACACTCGGCATTCGGCCCATAGCCGAAGAGATCCTGCATACGACGCATCTCAGAGTCGGCGTCGTGAACCGTGAGCGGGAAGCGACGCCCGACACGCCAACGTGGAACGTCATCATCGTAACCACGGGGATCGCGCGACGCTGGTTCGAGGACGGTGACATCCTCATCACCGACACGCTGGTGGTCGATGAGATTCACCAGACGTCGGCGGAGCTGGAGCTCTGTCTCGCGTTAGGCAAGCGCGTCGGCTGCCGGTTTGTGTGGTTGTCGGCGACGGTCGATCCGACATTTTATCGTCAGTATCTGAGCTCGGCCGACGTCCTCGAGGTTGTGGACTTCGATGCTCGGAAGGCAGCGGCTGTGCGTGTGATGGATAAGGAGCCGCTCGAGTTTCTCGATAACAAGTTCCTGCAGCAGGTTGTCAGTCAGAAGCGTGGCATCGCGATGTTCGTTCCCACGCGGCGGGGCGTCGAGGCAGCGGCGGAGCACGTGCAAATGAACGCACCGCGCGTGAATACGGCGTATTACCACGGCGGTGAGCCGATTCGGATCATTCGGCCCTTTCTCGAGGGCGGCGAACGCAAGCCGTATTTCCTGGCAATGACGGCGGCCGGCCAGAGCGCGTTGAACGTGCGCGGCCTCGACACGGTCGTGATCGACGACGTGCGCTTCTTCAACGAGGTCAACCGCGGACGGAACGTGTTGACGCAGGAGCACCTCGGCGCGAACGAAATACTGCAGATGGCCGGGCGCGTGCACGGCCGCGTGGAGGGAGGGCGTGTTTTTATACTCACCGATCGCGACATCCAATTCAACCAACTTCGGCCAACCGCTCCCGAATTTCAATTAGGCGGCGACTCCGAGCGCGTCGCGATCACGTGCGCGGCGTTAGGCGTGCGCGCCGACGAGCTCGAGCTGCCCATTCCGCTTGATAGGCAGGCCTATCGTCAGGCGCTCAGCATGCTCGAGCGTCGAGGGATCGTCGAGAACGGCCGGCTCACTGTGTACGGACGCAAGGTCGAGGCGATGCCGGTGGAGCGGGCCTGGGCTGAGCTGCTCGTGCTTGCGGACGACGCATTGCTGCCGTTCCTCGCGGTGATGAGCGCGATCGAGTCGCTGCACCGGATGACGCGCGAGGAGCGCGATCTCGGCGGAACGATCATTCCGGGGAGCGACCACCTGACGGCGTACAATCTGTACGCCGAGGCATTCGGGAGCGCCGGATATCTCGGCGAGGTGTACGGACTGCCTCGACATCTGTTCGATGAGCGTGGAATCGACGAGTGGGCGACGCAGCGTGGCGTGCTCGTTAAATCAATGGAGGATGCGGCCCTGGGAATGGCGAGCGTGTATCGCGCCGTGGGGATGCCGCTGCCGGCGACGATGCCTAACGCGGGCGAACAGGAGCTTCGCGCGTTCCAGCAACTCCTTGCCGAGTACATGCCGTTCGATCTCGTGATCGACGAGGAGACGGTCGTGGGCGAGGAAGCACGTGTGTCGAAGACGAGTGTCTGCGGCAGCTGGGGCGCCATTACCGGCGAGATACGCTACTTCGCGGACAAGCTCGGCATTCCGCGCGCGTCGATCGAGGGCACGCAGATTCCGATGGATGTCGTGCGTCGTTATGCCCGCTCCAGCAAGCCGGAGCTCGTGTTCGAGCCGGAACGCAAGCGATCGCCGTTGGCACTCAAGCGTCGCGTCGAATACTTCGGCTTCGACTTGGGCCGCGAGTTGGAATCGATCGACGAATTTCCGAGCGAGCTCCGCGACGAGTCGCGGCGACTGATCGCGGAGGCATTGGCGCGCGGCGAAGCGCGGCACGCCGCAGTGAAACGCAATCAACCTCTGATCGACGAGGTTCGCGAAACGTGGCGTCGATCCGGCGGGAAGACGCCCAAGCTGGGACAACAAGAGCTTGCGTTACTGTACGAATCGCGGCTGCGCGACGTCAACTCGATGTCCGACTTTCGACATACGAGTCTCGATCTCGCATCCGATCTCGAGCAACGCGTGCCGGCCGAGATCCGCGCAACGTACACCGCGCTGCCCAATAACGTCTCGGTGCGCGATCGCGACGTCGAGATTCAGTACGACGTCGAAGAAAAACCAGAGGGGAACATCGGCGTCGCGAGGCTGCGATTGCCGGAGAAGCTCGCTCGGACGTTGACCGAGGTCGAGCTTCCGACGCTCGACCGGCCACTTCGTTTCGTCGTCACACGCGGGGCGCGGGGCGCGGCGCGAGCGGCGACGCTGGACGCGCTGCAGGAAGAGCTCGAGCGGCCATTTACGGATGAAGAGCTCGAGGCGATGAATCGCGACTGGGAGACGCGGCGCGAGGAACGTCGAGAGCGGCGGCGCCGGCAGCGAGGCGGACGCGGCGAGACAGAAGGTCGAAACGGCGCCCGTCGGCGGCGGCAGCGCCCTGGTCGCCGCGAGCGGACAGCGCAGCAGGGAGAGAGGACCGATCAGGCACCTAACGAGAACCAAGTCGAACAGGAGCGGCGCGGCGCCCCGCGGACTCCGTACGTCGAGAACGATCGGAAGGAGCAGCCACGACCCGGCGGCCCGCGCGGTCGCCGCGGCCCGCGCTGGCGTTAGGCGCTACGCCGGTGCCGAGTCGACATTCATATCGTACTTTTCGGTGCGATAATCGCGAAAACCACGCGCGCGATAATTCGGCAGAGCATGTGGCGAATCGAGGGTGCAGGTGTGCAGCCAGACGCGGCGCGCGCCCAACTTCCATGCTTCCTCGACCGCACGCGTGAGGAGCGCGCCGCCGAATCCGCGACCGATGCAGCGCGGTACGAGGCCGAAGTAGGCGAGCTCGATTTCGGCATCGCCGGTACGGCGCAGCTCGAAGTAGCCCGCGCTCTCGTCGTTGACGAGTAGCTCCCAGATGAAGATGTCCGGCGACGTGACGTGCGCGGCCAGCGTGGCGTCGTCCCACGCGAGACGGTCACGCCAGTGCCACGCTGCGCCGACTGCCTCGTACAGCCGCCGGTAATCGGCAACCGGACACGGATCGCGGCGCACGACGCGCGCACTCCGCGGCAGCGGCGCGGAGGCTTTCAGGGCGCCAGGACTGTTCAACTCGAGATATGTTCGTACGACTTCCACGAGGTGCGGCGCTAATCGTTATGCGTGTTCAGCGCGACGACGCGGGAATGACACTGGAGCTGCTTGGCGTCGCGCGGCGGTCACGATGGAAAATGGCCGCATCCACCAGCGCGCGCACGAGGGGAGCGGGGGCTCCCGGCGCGGATTCCAATTGTGGCTGAAACAGCGTTGCGATGAAGAATGGATGTCCGCTCAGCTCGACCACGCGCGCGTCACCGTGGTCGTCTTCCCCCACGATGCGAAGACCAGCACTCTCGATCTTTGCCCGATACGCCGGATTGAGCCCGTAGCTGCAGTGGTAGCGTTCGACGACGCGCCACCGTCCGTAAATCGAGGCAGTTCGACACGTCGGGTCCAGAAAGACGGGGGCCGATTTGCCGACAAGGGAACACGCGAGCGGCGCGATCAGCGGCGTTGCCGCGCCGGGATTGGACTCCGCATGATCGGCGTCCTCCATACCAGCGACGTTGCGCGCGTACTCGAGAATCGCGTGTTGAAATCCACCGCAGACGCCGAGGACTGGGAGAGCCGTGGTTCGCGCGTGACGCACAGCGGCCAGTGCGCCATCGAGGCTTGCGTATGGACTGCCGGGAGCGAGCCACACTGCGTCGATCAGAGCGAGATGCGCTTCCGTCCTCTCCGCGAGAGTCGACGTCGCGACCCAACTCCACTCGAGCGCGTGCTCACGCAGCTCGCGAACGT
>JANWKK010000064.1 GCA_025451425.1 Gemmatimonadaceae bacterium | reverse complement strand
CGTCTGATTCGTCGCTGGCTCGACCCAGTCTTCGATCGTCGACGTCGTCGATTTGCTATGGTGGCGAGTAGCCGTGAGCGTGCCATCGCGCGTCGCGCCTAACGTCACGCGCTGCTCGGTGCGTGGACGTCCGCCAACTGGACCGAACATCTGCCGCCGTGTGAGAACCAGCTTCACCGGACGAGCGACCTCGCGCGCCGCCATTGCCGCCAGTGCCTCGTGCGACCAAGGGCCGCCCTTGCTGCCGAACCCCCCGCCGGTGAAATATGCGATGACGCGCACCTTGTCCGGCGTGAGCCCAAGGTACCGCGCGACGGTGTTGCGCACGCTGGTAATGCCCTGCGTCGATTCGTAGAGCGTGACGGAATCGCCATCCCACTGCGCGATGGTACTGTGTACTTCCATCGGGTTGTGATTCTCGAGCGGCGTGACGTACGTATGCTCGACAGTCAAAGCCGCGCCAGCGAGACCCTGCTCCACGTTGCCGCGTCGAATGAGGCGCTCACCGCCTAACGGATGCACCTCATCCGGCGGATTGGTCGGCGCCTTGTTCCAATCGAGCACCGGATGGTCGGTCTCGTAGGTAACGCGCACCAGGTCCACGGCTTCGCGGGCGTGATCGAAGGTATCGGCCACGACGACGCCGATCGGCTGGCCATTGTAGCGCACGACGTCGTCCTGGAGCAACGTTGGCACGCGCATCGCTCCACCTCGAGGCCCAGCACCTTGTCCACCACTCTGTGCGGCAGCCTCTGCACCCTGCCCATGCGGTCCTGGCTTCGGTGCGCCAGACAGTCGAGGCGCGTTGAACGGTGTGAGTACTTTGATAACACCGGGCGCCTTCTCCGCGACGCTCGTGTCCATCGCTTTGATGCGCCCTTTCGCAATCGTGCTCGTGATGATGACGCCGTGTGCAACGTCCGGGACCGGGTACTCGGCGGCGTACCGCGCACTACCCGTCACCTTCAGGCGACCATCGACGCGATCGAGCGGTGCGCCAACACTTTCGACACGGCGTTCCGGCTTGCGGTCCCATGTCATGCGGTCACCTCCGTCAAGGCGCGAACCAGCGTGCGCTTGGCGAGCAGCACCTTGAATGCATTGTCGCGATGTGGCTTTGCTTTTGCCAGCGCCGCGTCTGCCGCGTCACGGAAGGTCCGTTCGCTTGGCCGCTTTCCCTTCAGAACGTGCTCCGCTTCGGCCGACCGCCACGGTATAGCGGCGACACCGCCAAGCCCGACGCGGGCGTCGCGAATCGTCCCGCCCTCCACGTCCACCGCAACGGCAGCCGACGCGAGAGCAAATGCGAAACTCGCCCGGTCGCGAACCTTGAGATACAGTGAATGGCGCGCCGCCGGGATCGGCGGAAGGTCGATGTATGTGATCAAGTCCCCCGGCTGCAACGTGGTCTCTCGCTCGGGATGCGAGCCCGGACGCACGTGCAGTGAGTCAAATGACATGGCTCGCTCGCCTTGACTCGCGCTCCGGACGATGACGTTCGCACCTAACGCGACAAGCGCCACCGCGAGGTCGCCCGGATACGTCGCGATGCAGTGGTCGCTCGTGCCAAGCACCGCCTCGGTGCGATTGATACCCGTGATCGCCGAGCACCCTGAGCCGGGCTCGCGCTTGTTGCACGCCATTGCGGTGTCGCGGAAGTACGGACAACGCGTCCGCTGGAGCACGTTGCCGCCGATGGTCGCCATGTTGCGGAGCTGCCCGGAAGCCGCGACAAGCAGCGCTTGACTGATGACGGGGTATCGCTCGCGCACACGCGCGTCCCACGCGACGTCGCGCATTCGCGCGAGCGCGCCCAGGCGCAGCCCGTCGTTCGGGAGATCGGCGATCATGCTGAGCGAGGGACTACGTCGCCCTAGGTCATTGATGTCGATGAGGTGCGAGGGCCGCTCGACGTTGAGCTTCATCAGGTCGATGAGGTTCGTTCCGCCGGCGACGAACTTCGTCGACGGTTCGGCGCCCGCGCTGAGCGCCGCATCGATCTCCGTGGCGCGGACGTACTCGAAATCGATCATTGGGTTCGCCCTCCGCCATTCGAGGCCTGCGCGCGGCGGACGTCCTGCACCGCGGCGACGATTCCCGGATAGGCGCCGCACCGGCAGATGTTGCCACTCATCGCTTCGCGCACGTCGTCGTCCGCCGTCCCCCACGACTCGTCGAGCACGGCGACCGCGGACATGATCTGACCCGACGTGCAGTAGCCGCACTGGAATCCGTCGTGGGTGATGAACGCCTGTTGCATCGGGTGCAGCCGTTCACCGCTCGCGAGCCCTTCGATCGTCGTTACTCGGTGACCCTCCTGCATCACGGCGAAGGTCATGCACGAGAGCGTGCGCCGTCCGTCGACGTGGACCGTGCACGCGCCGCACTGGCCATGATCACACCCTTTCTTGGTGCCGGTGAGACCCGCGTACTCGCGGAGTGCGTCGAGCAGTGTGACCCGTGGCTCGAGGTCGAGTGCGATCTCGCGTCCGTTGACATTCAGGGTGACGCGTCTGGTGTTGATCTTCGAGCGCGGAGCGTTGAGGGCGGCGACGCGCTCGGCGTTGGCTTCCAGCGGACGGAGGGCGAGCGCGAAGGCGGCCGCGAGTGTCGTCGCGACGAAGTCGCGGCGCGTCCACGAGACGCCATGCTCGTCCGAGGAGCTCTTCTCTTCCTCGTTAGGTGCCGACGCGAACGGAGCAGCTACCACGCTGATCGCCCGCGCCACCTCCAGCGGATTCGCGAGTGACATCGGACCAACCTGCGCCCACCGAACGATGCCCTCCGCATCGATGACGAACACGGCTGGCTCGGTCCCGATGCCATAACGCTGGGCGATCTCCGAGTCGGACGAGCTCAATACCGGGAGCGACATCTCGCCATCGGCAAAGGTGAGATGGCGCCATGGCTCGTCACCGCCGATCTCGAGCAGTCGCGTGCCGGCGACGCCGCCGAGCCTCGCCACGAGCCGGTTGTATGTCTCGACGTACTCGGCGCGGGCGGGGTCCCATTGCGCGCCGTGAAAGGCGAGGACGACGGGTGAGCCGCGTAACGCCGACAGCTTCGTTCTGCCGATGTTGCCAGACAGCTCGAAGTCCGGCGCGTCGTCGCCGGGTTCGATCACGCCGCCCGCCGCACAGTGCAGGGGGGCTTCTCGATCAATGAGCGAGCGCATGGGCCTGTTTGGGTTTTACGCCGCATTCCAGCGGCAAGAGCCGTGCTGAGAAGAGGGGCTAGAGCCTAGGGGCTAGGGGCCAGGGCGGAACCCTAGCCCCTAGCCCCGTAGCCCCTAGCCCCCAAGCCCCCAAGCCCCTAGCCCCTCGCCCCTCAGTTCCAGCTCAGCCCCCTCAGCTGATCCAGATTCAGATTGCCTCCCGAGAGCACGACGGCGACACGCGAACCCTTGGGGAGCCTAACGAGTCCATGCAGCAGCGCCGCCACTGGCGCTGCCGCGGCGCCCTCGACGACCAGCTTGCACCGCTCCATCACCCAGATCATCGCGTCGAAGATCTCGCGGTCGGGGAGAGCAACGATCTCCTCCACGAAGCGCTGGACGACGGAGAAGTTGAGCTCTCCGCACCGGCGTACGCGCAACCCGTCGATGATCGTGCGGCAGTCGATCGTCTCGAGGTGACCAGCGGCCACGCTACGCTGCATCGCCGGGCCGTCCGACGATTCGACGCCGATGACCTTCGCCGCCGGATTGTGGCTCTTGATTGCCATCGAAACGCCGGAGATCAGGCCGCCCCCTCCGATCGGCACGACGACGGCGTCGACCTCGGGCCAGTCTTGAGCAATCTCTAATCCCAACGTGCCCTGCCCGGCGATGAGCTGCGGGTCGTCGAAGGGGTGCACATACGTGAGGCCCTCGTTCCGGACAAGCTCCTTCGCCTTCTCGTTCGCCTCGTCCCAGATCATGCCATGGAGCACGACCTCAGCGCCGTACGCTTTCGTGGCGGCGATCTTCGCCGGCGTCGCGTTCTTCGCCATGCAGACCACGGCGCGAATGCCATGAATCTTCGCCGCCAACGCGACGCCTTGCGCGTGATTCCCCGCCGACGAACAGACGACGCCGCGCCGTTTATCCTCCTCGGACATCAGCGCGAACTTGTTCAGTGGGCCGCGGATCTTGTATGACCCGACGCGCTGAAACATCTCCGCTTTCAGGCGGATGTCGTATCCCGTCAGCTCACTGAGCTGACGCGACGTGAGCAACGGCGTGCGCTTGATGTGCGACGCAATGCGCGCGCGCACTTCCTCGAAATCGCGCAACGTGAGGGTGAAGGGCTCGGCGGCGATGGCGGACATGCTGGAGGGGCTAGGGGCCAGAGACTAGGGGCTAGGGCTTTCCTCGTTCATTTCTTCACAGCAGCAGTGCACTCGATTTCAATCAAAGCGCTCGGTACGACCAACGCGGCGACGGCGACTGTCGAGCGAGCCGGCGGATCGGTTGGGAAGAACTCGTGATAGACCTTGTTCATCGCCGCGAAATTCGCGGCGTCGGTGAGAAATACGGTGCACTTCGCGACGTCGGCCATGGTGGCGCCCGCGAGCTCGAGGTTCGCTTTCACGTTCTCGAGCGCCTGCCGCGTCTGTCCTTCGATTCCGCCGTCGGCGAGTTTGCCTCCGGCCTGCGTGCCCATCACGCCGGACAGAAAAACCAGATCCCCAACGCGAACAGCAGTGGAAAACATGAAGCCGGGGCGGGCATCGGGTCGGTTGATAACTTGCTTATTGGCCGAACCCTGCTGTTGCTGAGCCGCGGCGGGAACGGCAAGAAACGAAATGGCGGCGACGACGAACAGGCGTCGGGTCACTGGTAACACCTCGGTGGGGGTGATGTGTAAACCGCGTTCACTCAACCTCTTTCCTTTACCTTCGCCCACGTATCGCGCAACGTGACCGTTCGGTTGAACACCAACCGATCGGGCCTTGAATCCAGCGGATCGCTCATGAAGTATCCGGTCCTTTCGAACTGATACCGCGATCCAGCCGGATCCGACCCGACGCTCGGCTCGATCTTCGCCTTCGGCACGACGATCAACGAATTCGGATTGAGAACATCGGTGAACTCCTGCCCATCCGGAAGATCATCCGGGTCGGGAACAGTGAACAGCTTATCGTACAGCCTGAGCTCGCAGTCGAGCGCATGACGCGCCGAGACCCAGTGAATCGTGCCCTGCACCTTGCGTCCGTCGGGCGCGTCGCCGCCGCGTGTTGCCGGTTCGTAGGTGCAACGCAGTTCGACGATCTCGCCTGACGAGTCCTTGATCACGTCCGTGCACGTGATGAAGTAGCCGTAGCGCAAGCGCACCTCGCGTCCCGGCCCGAGCCGGAAGAACTTCTTCGGCGGATTCTCCATGAAGTCCTCGCGCTCGATGTAGAGCTCGCGCGAGAACGGCACCGGCCGCGATCCGGTCAATGGCACATCGTGTGGGAAGTACGACGCCTCGAGATGTTCGTCTCCCTCCTCCGCGTAGTTCACGATCACGACCTTCAGCGGATTCACGACGCACATCACGCGGGGCACGCGCATGTTGAGATCGTCGCGCACGTAATGCTCGAAGGTCGCGAGCTCGGTGCGCGCCGGCTTGCGCGCGACGCCGATCGCATCGGCGAAATTCCGAATGGCCTCCGGCGTCACGCCGCGACGGCGAATGCCGGCAATCGTCGGCATCCGCGGGTCGTCCCATCCGGTGACGTGACCCTCGTTCACCAGGCGAAGCAGCTTCCGCTTGCTCAACACCGTGTAATCCAGCTCGAGGCGCGCGAACTCGATCTGTGTCGGCGGATTCTCGAAACCCGCCTCGCGCACGAGCCAATCATAGATCTCGCGGTTGTCCTTGAATTCGAGCGTGCATAACGAGCGCGTAATCCCCTCGAACGCGTCGGACAGACCATGGGCGAAGTCGTACAGCGGGTAGATGCACCACTCGTCACCTTGTCGGTAGTGATGCGCATGCCTGATCCGCAGCAGCAGCGGATCGCGCATAATCATGTTCGCGTGCGCCATGTCGACTCTGGCCCGTAGCACGTGCGCGCCATCTGGGAACTCGCCGGCCTTCATCCGCCGCAACAGATCCAGATTCTCATCGACCGTTCGCGCGCGATATGGGCTGTCAACGCCTGGACTCGTCACGGTCCCGCGGTTCGCGCGAATCTCCTCTTCGCTCTGCGAGTCGACGTACGCCTTCCCCTTCTTTACTAGCATCTCGGCGACATCGTACAACTTCCCGAAATAGTCGCTCGCGTAGAACAGGCCGTTCCAATCAAAGCCGAGCCAGCGCACGTCCTGCTGAATCGATTCGACGTACCGCACGTCTTCCGTCGCTGGATTCGTGTCGTCGAATCGGAGGTTGCAGCGGCCGTCGAACTCCTGAGCAATGCCGAAATTCAGGCAGATCGACTTGGCGTGGCCGATGTGCAGAAAGCCGTTAGGCTCTGGCGGAAACCGAGTTGCCGGCGCGCGGCCGAACCGGCCGCTCGCAACATCCTCGACGACGAGCTCGCGGATGAAATCTCGCTTTGGCGGAGCAGCAGTCACGACGAGAAAAGGGGCTAGGGTCTAGGGCCTAGGGTCTAGGGCCTTTCGAAAGTTACAGAGGCCGACCAAGGCCTGAAAACCGCCTCTCCACCTGCCGCCGTCGCGGAATGCGCGAACAGACGATATGCTCATGCTGCCCTAGTCTACCAGCGGAGCACCTGATGAGCACGCGTGCAGTGTCTGCATCACTCGGAATCCTGATTGTTGCCGCAATCGCCACTCTCAGCACGGCGTTGCCAGCGCAGGATCACGCCGGAAAGCCGTCGTTTGTCTTCGTCGAGAACACGAACGGCGGCGACGTGTCGATCATCGACGCCTCGACGCTTAAGGTCGTCGGCACGATCCCCGTCGGTCTATCCCCTGACGATATCGTCGCAGCGCCGGCCGGCGACGTACTCTACGTGAGTCGCATCGTCCACCGTGCCGACGGTCGCCCAACAGGCACCGGTGAGCTTGTCGCGATCGACCCGAGCAGTCGCCAGGTGAGCTGGCGCGTCGGATTCCGGGGCGTGCCCAACCACCTCGCCGTCTCGCCGGACGGTCGACGCGTCTACGTGACCGTGGTCTCCGGGAACTATGTCGACGTCTTCGATGCCGCCAGGCACGCGCTCATCGACAGTGTCGACGTCGGGATCGGGCCGCACGACATCGATGTGTCGCGCGACGGAAAGACGGTCTACGTCGGGCTCATTCGGGGGACGGATGTCACGGTCTTCGACGCCGCCACCAATCGCGTGCTGCGCAAGATTCCATTCGGAGCCAACGTTCGGCCGATTGCGCTTTCACATGACGAGAGTCGCCTCTACGTTCAGCTTTCTCAGTACTACGGCTTCGTCGTCGCCGATCCGCGAACAGGTAAGATCATTCGTCGAATCGAGATGCCGATGCCTAAAGGCGCCAAGACACCCGACACGCTCCCGGTGACGACAAACCATGGCATCCGGCTCACCGCCGACGGGAAGTATCTCATCGCCAATGGCAGCATGACGGATCTCGTCGGCATCTACTCGTTGCCCGACTTACGTCTCGTCGCGACCGTGCCTGTGGGCCGCGATCCAAACTGGGTCACGCTCACTCCAGATGGCCGCCGCGTCTTCATCAGCAATCGCGGTTCGGACGACGTTTCGGTCATCGATCTCGCGTCCCGTAAGGAGGTCGCGCGCGTGAAAGTCGGAAAGTATCCGCAGCGGATGACCGCCGTCGCGCTCGCTCGTTAGGCCCGGCGTGAGATCTCGGCGCCAGTTCCTCGCGGATGCGGCGCGTCTTGCCGCGACCGCCACGGCCCTGGGCTGCGACCGGTCGCACAAGCCGCCGCCGCTGTTCGAGACAACCGTTGACGTTTCGACGCTCACCACCGACGCCACAAGTCTCGTCGCCCCCGTGACCGGCCTGGACGGTGCACCCATTCTCATCGTCCGCGATGGTGAGAGGCGATTCCACGCGCTGTCGATGCAGTGCACCCACGAGGGCTGCCCGGTTCGACCACCCGCCCAGGGCGTCATCACCTGCCCATGCCACGGCTCGCAATACGATCTCGAGGGGCAGGTTCGGCGGGGCCCAGCGCAGCTGCCGCTCGCGCGGTACGCCGTCGAGTATCACCGCTGGTCGAAGCGCCTTACCCTCCGCGTCGACTCGTGACCCCAGCGAACCCAACACGGACCTCGTGGGCTTTGTACGTTTCAAAGACGCAAACTGAAGGCTGCGATTCCT
>JANWKK010000063.1 GCA_025451425.1 Gemmatimonadaceae bacterium | reverse complement strand
TACATCGTCTCGAACATGTCGTCGACCAGTCGGCGCAGCTCCGACGTAATATCGCTCACAACGTTCGTCGGCGTGCGCAACACCGGGTCGCCGTAGACGCGAATATCCAGCAAACTCACACGCTTCTTCCCGATCTCAGTTCGTTATGCCTCACGACGCGGGCGTCGCGCTCGTCTCGGCGCGCTTGGCACTCGTGATCCGCGCGATTCGGCCCCGCTCGACGATGAGCCGCGATTCGTCCGACTTGATCGTCACCTGATCCTCCATCGACTTCACGGGCGCGCCATCTTTCGTCGTTTCTTTTATGAAGATCACTCTGCCGACGATGCCGCCTGTCGTCACGATTTCGTCGCCCTTCTGGAGATTGCGCAGCGACTCTTCGTGCCGTTGGCGCTGCTGCCTTTGCGGGCGAAAGATCAGGAAATAGATGATGCCGGCCGCAAGCACCAACTGAAGCAAGAAGAATTGCGTGCTTCCGCCGGATGCACCGCCGGCTTGGAGCAAAAGGAATGCGCCTATCGACGTCATGCGGGAATCGTCGGTCGGGAGTGATAACGGGCGAGCCAATCGCGGCTCCATCCGCTGAATGTGCCGGAGCGAACCATATCACGCGCGACGGCCATCAGGCGAACGAGGAAATGTACATTGTGCAGGGAGAGCAGGCGATGGCCGAGGATCTCGTCGGCCACGAACAGATGACGGACGTACGCTCGCGTAAAGCGTTTGCAAGCCGCGCAATCACAGTCCTCGTCGAGCGGGCGGATATCGGTTCGATACTGCGCGCGCTTGATGTTGATGCGACCCCCCATGGTGAAAGCGGCGCCGTTGCGTCCCATGCGCGTCGGTGCAACGCAATCGAAGAGATCGACGCCGCGCCGCACACCTTCGACGAGATCTTCCGGAAAGCCGACGCCCATCAGATACCGTGCCCGATCTGCCGGCAGCACATCGTCGACGACCTCGAGGATCCGATACATGTCTTGCTTCGCTTCGCCGACCGATAACCCGCCGATACCAAAACCGATCCACTCGCCGCTCGATAGAATGTTCTGCGCCGCATCGCGACGAAGCGACTCGTGAATCCCGCCCTGCACGATCGGAAATAGCGCTTGCTCCGGACCCGGCTCCGTGTTTGTCAGTCGCGCCAATTCGCGAGCACAGCGCCCGAGCCAGCGCATGCTGCGCTCGCTTGCGTCTCGCGCGCTTGGCTCGTCGCTCTGGCCGGGAATGACGTGATCGAACTGCATGATCACGTCAGCCCCGAGATTGCGCTCGATTTGCATCACGGACTCGGGCGTGAAGCGGCGGCTCGAGCCATCGATGTGACTGCGAAACTCGACACCGCCTTCGTCGACGGTGCGCAGCGACGCCAATGAGAAAACTTGAAAACCGCCCGAGTCGGTCAGGATCGGTCGCGACCATCCCATGAACTGGTGCAGGCCGCCGAGGTCTCGAATGAGCGCATCGCCAGGGCGAAGATGCAAATGGTACGCGTTTGCCAAAATCATCTGCGCGCCCATTGCCTCCAGTTCCATCGGGTCGAGCGCTTTCACGGTTGCCAACGTTCCAACCGCCATGAACGCCGGCGTTTTCACCGGACCATGGGGTGTGGTAAAGATTCCCGCGCGCGCATGGTCTTCTCGCGCCGCTAGTTCAAACGAAAATGATTCCGAATTCTCTAACACCAAGCACCGAACGTGTCTCTCGTGGAGTGTATTTGAAATCCCGATAGCAGGAGGGGAGCCGGAGCATGGCCACAATGAAGAGGGGTGGTACGGATCCCGACGGATGCGACTGGTGCGACGGATCGCTCCTCGAACGAATCCGAACTCTCGCCACGAGCCGGGACGAACTTTGTGAACGACCTCGGTCGGCCGTGAGCTACGAACCTGACTGGTGTGCCGTTCACAACATCGTCACGGCTCATGGCGAGTGGAGTTGTGTGTGATCGCGGAGCGATCAGTAGCATCCGGCCTTTGTCCGTTGCATCCGTACCACCCTTCGTCATTGTGGCTACCTCGGTGTGCCAGTCCGGCCACAAGGAGCGCTGCTATCAATATCTCGATTACGCGCCACTAGACCCTATCACGTCGCCCCTCACAGGATCGCCATCGCGTCACCGTACGAGTAAAACCGGTAGCCCTTCTCGATCGCCTCTCGATAGGCGGACATTATTAGGTCGTATCCCGCGAATGCAGCCACCAGCATGATCAACGTCGAGCGCGGGAGGTGAAAGTTCGTGATGACGTGATCGACCGCCCGAAAGCGATACGGTGGCCGGATGAAGATACTTGTCTCACCCTCGCCGGCGACGACGCACCCGGAGGCGTCCGACGCACTCTCGAGCGTACGGACGCTCGTCGTCCCGACCGCCCACACTGACGCTCCGCTCGCATGCGCCGAGTTGACGGTAGTAGCCGCCTCGTTGGAGATGGCGTACCACTCCTCATGCATCAGGTGCTGCGCAGGGTCCTCGACCTCGACCGGCTTGAACGTTCCCGCGCCAACATGCAGCAGCACTTCCGCCCGCCTAACGCCGCGAGCTAACAGTGCATCGAGCAGCTCCGGAGTGAAATGCAGCCCGGCGGTCGGCGCGGCGACCGACCCGGCCTCGCGTGCGTACACCGTTTGATACCGCTCCGCGTCGTCGCTCGCGTCAGGCCGCCCGATGTACGGCGGCAAGGGAACGTGACCGTGGCGCTCGATGAGCACTTCGAGTGGATCGCTGCCGATGAGCCGTACGATGCGGGTTCGCCGCTCGGTGAGCTCGAGAATCTCAACCGAGAAATCCGGAGCGATAGCAACCGTCCGCCCCGGCTTGAGCTTTCCTCCCGGGGACACCATCGCCTCGTACCGATCGCCGCCGACAGGCTTGAGCAGCATGATCTCGGCGCGCGCGCCAGACGCTCGCGCGCCGAGCAAGCGCGCGCGCACGACGCGCGTTCGATTGACGACCAACACATTTCCCGGCGGAATGAGCTCGACGAGATCACGGAAACGGCGGTGCGCAATCGAACCGCTTTGGCGATCGACGACCATCAGCCGGCTCTCGTCGCGTCGCGCGAGCGGCCGCTGCGCGATCAGCTCGGGCGGGAGACGGAAGTCGAAATCGGAGGTGCGCACGTGTGTGATTGGAGGCTGGTTGTTGGTGGCTGGTAGTCATGTTCACCAACCACCAGCTACCAATCACCAGCCACTAAAAGAAGCTCGCCTGCCCGGGGTGGGTTGGGGGCGTATACCCGAAATGCCGATACGCCAGCGGCGTTGCGACGCGGCCGCGCGGCGTCCGTTGCAAGAACCCATGTTGCAGGAGAAAGGGTTCGTAGACCTCCTCGATCGTCGTCGCGTCCTCGCCGATCGCCGCGCCGATGTTGTTCAAGCCAACGGGGCCGCCCTCGAACTTCTCGATGATCGTCTTGAGGATTCGAGCATCCATGTCGTCGAGGCCAAACTCGTCGACATCGATCATGCGAAGAAGCTGAGACGCCACATCCTTCGTGATGACACCATTCGCCTTGACCTGCGCGTAGTCGCGCACGCGGCGCAGCAGACGGTTCGCGACGCGAGGCGTCCCGCGCGAACGCCGAGCAATCTCGTGCGCGCCACCTTCGGCGATCTCGACGTTCAGTACCATCGCTGACCTCGTCACGATCTGCTCGAGGTCCTCGACCGGGTAGTAATTGAGACGCTCGACGATGCCGAAGCGCGCTCGCATTGGCGGAGTGAGCATGCCGAACCGTGTCGTCGCGCCGATGAGCGTGAAGCGCTCGATAGGCATCGTGATTGTCTGCGCTTTCGGCCCCTCGGATAGACGGATCTCGATCTTGTAGTCCTCCATGGCGGGATAGAGGAACTCTTCGATGATCGGCCGTAGGCGGTGGATCTCGTCGATGAAGAGGATGTCTCCCTCGCGAAGATTCGTGAGCGTTCCAACAAGATCCCCTGGTTTTTCGAGAGCCGGCCCCGACGTGGTGCGAATGTTGACTCCAAGCTCCCGGGCAATGAGCTCGGCGAGGGTGGTCTTGCCGAGCCCTGGGGGACCGTAGAAGACGGCGTGGTCGAGCGGCTCACGACGTGCGAGAGCGGCATCGATCCAGATGCGGAGGCTTTGCTTGACCTTCTCCTGGCCAATGAACTCGGCCAGACGCTGAGGGCGGAGCGAAAGCTCGACGACGGATTCGTCGGCGAGTGCCTCCGGGGTTGTGATCTCGGCGCGTGACATCAGTAGGTGTTGTCCGGAAATGAGCTGTAAAGATAGTCCGAAGAAAGTCCGAACCAAAGTTGACGGAGAGGAGCAGGGAGTGCGCTCGAAAATGCGCACCACTCCAAATCGGTTTAGTGCGAGCGGAAAGCGAGCACCCACAAGTCGGGCTCGACAACCGACGTGTTGTCGAAGCGGCGGCGCACTTTTCGCTGATTGGCGGCAAGCTTGTATTAACAACTCAGTGTTCGCGTAACGCACTGCGACATGGATCCACTAGCAGCGCGTCGGCGTCGGCGGGTTAGTGCGGACTCACTTCTTGAGGAGACTCTTCATGGGACGCGATCGGCTTCTGCGCGTGGGCGTAGCGAGCCTGGGAATGCTGGCGCTGGGCGCAATGGTTCACCCAGTTTGGGCACAGAACCCGGGGCAGATTCTCGATAGTCTGCGACGACGCTACGTCTTACCGCTCGTGCCGTCACTCGAAGTTGCAGCGACGGCATCGCGCTTCGCACCAGGCCAGAGCACGTCCTCGCAATCGGCCTTCGGAGCGAATTTTGGCGATGGCTTCGTCGGCGCTGGCTTTTCTAGTCGCACGCGCAGCGGTGAGCACGCCGATGGATCGGCAGTTGCCGGCTTCGGTCTCTGGAACGCCCGCGACTACGTAGGCGTCGAGGTCAGCGTGTTCTCGTTCTCGACAGTCGACGAAGGATTCGGGCAGAATGGAGCGTTCGGGATCAAGATCCACCGCGCTTTTGCGGGGAATTGGGCGGCGGCCATCGGCGGGGAGAATCTCGCCGGTTGGGGCTCGCTCGACGCGCCGAGGACGTATTATGGCGTCGTCTCGAAGGTCTGGCGACTACGCCAGCGCGAGGGCGATCCTTTCGGCAGCCTGACGACGAACCTTGGCCTCGGCGACGGACGCTTCAGCCCGCAGTTCGACAGCCTAACGAGCACATCGCAGCTCGGCAGCGTCGGCGTGTTCGGCAGCCTTGGTCTGCGCCTCCACGAAAAAGTGACTGCCATCGCCGACTGGGGCGGTCAGGACCTCGCGCTGGGAGTCTCGATTCTTCCGCTGCGCTGGGTACCGATTGTGATCACTCCGGCGTACGCGGACGTGCTCCACCGAGACAACCACCATGGTGCGTTTGTACTCGGTGTGGCGGCCGGGTTCAAGTTCTGGCAGGTCCGCAACATCTTCTTGCCGCCGAGGTAGCTCAATGAAAAAGCTGATTCGACTCGGGCTATGTGTAGCGACGTTAGGCGTCGCCATCTCCGCCCCCGCGAAGGCGCAAGCGAACAACAACACGACGATCCCGTTCGTCGTCGTCACGCTCTTCACGCCAGGCACCGTCGGGGTGCCGGTGGATCTCGCCGTAGCCACAGCGGTACAGACCGAGATGGAGCAATTGCTGCGAAACAAGAGCGTCGTTTCGCCGATAACCGGCGTCGTGATTCCGCCGGAGATCACCACGGCGGCGATTGACATGATGACGACGGCGACGCCATCGGTGCGCCAACAAATGGAGAAAGCGTTGTCGGGAGCCGGCGTCAGCAACAACGTGCAAGAGCAGTTGATATCCAATCTTCCGAGCCTGCTGTCACGCCCGACACCGGGCCAGCTCCAAACAGTGCTCAGCGCCTTTAACGGATTCGTGAACAACGCCAACGCCGCGTTTCTCGTGAATCCACCCGCGGAGTTTCTCGCGTTGCAAGCGATCCTGCTCCAGGTCACCGCGTCCGCGAACAGGGCGCCGCATCCATAGAGGGGCTGGGGGCTAGAGGATAGGGGCTAGGGTTAGCAAACCCTAGCCCCTATTCTCTTCTAGCCCCTAGACCCTGCCCATTACACCTTCTGCCTCAACTCAGCCAGGCGATTCGCCGCCCGACGCAGCGTATCGAACTTCTTGCAAAAGGCAAAGCGAACGAGCGTTCGGCCAAGCTCGCGGTCGTGATAGAAGCTCGATCCCGGCACCGTCGCCACGCCGATCTCCTGCGTCATCCACTTCGCGAAGGTCACGTCGTCGAGATCACTCAGCGCCGAGAAGTCGGCGAGGATGTAATACGCGCCTTCGGGGACGGTAAAGGCGAATCCTGCCTCAGTGAGCGCTTCGACGAGCACGTGTCGTCGTGCGCGATAGTCGAGGGCGAGGTGATTGAAGTAGTCCGGATCGAACGCCAGGCCAACCGCACCCGCCGCCTGGAGCGGCGCCGGAGCGCCGACGGTTAGAAAATCGTGAACTTTCCGGATTGGAATAGTCTGCGCGGGCGGCGCGACGGCATACCCGAGGCGCCATCCGGTACAGCTAAACGTCTTTGAAAGTCCCGAGATCGTGATCGTCCGCTCGCGCATGTCGGGCCAGGTCGCCATCACGTGATGGTCGCCTGCATAACGAATGTGCTCGTAGATCTCGTCGGTGATCGCCCAGACATCGTACTTGAGGCACAGCTCAGCGATGAGCGTCATCTCGCTCCGCGTGAACACGCGCCCAGTCGGGTTGTGCGGCGTGTTGATGATGATCGCCTTCGTTCGCTTGTTGAATGCCTTCTTCAGTCGGTCGGCATCGAGCGTCCAGTGTGGCCGCTCGAACGGAACGAAGACCGGCGTTGCCCCCGCGAGAGTGGCGTCCGGCCCGTAGTTCTCGTAGAAGGGCTCGAGCACGATCACTTCGTCGCCGGGATCCATGAGCGCCATGAAGACTGCGGCCATTGCTTCCGTCGCGCCGCAGGTGACCGTTACTTCGCGATCGGGATCCACTTCCATCCCGTACCACCGCCGATACTTCTCGGCGATCGCGATACGGAGGCTCGCGGAGCCCCACGTGACAGCGTACTGATTGATGTCGCCCTGAATCGCCGCGCACGCCGCGTCCTTCATTGGCTCCGGCATCGGGAAGTCGGGGAAGCCTTGCGCGAGATTCACCGCCTCGTGCATCTGCGCAATGCGCGTCATCTCGCGAATTACAGACTCCGTGAACGTCGACGTTCGTCTCGCTGCGAGCATTACCGTCCCCCTCCACCGCCGACTTTGGTGAGTGCACGACGAATCAGTTCGGGAGCACCCATCCCCTTTCCGCCATCATCGAACGCGGCACGAACCGCGCGCTCGGCGTCGCCTATAGAATAGCCGAGCGAAACGAGAGCGCGAGTCGCATCCTCGCCCGCGGCGCCCCCGCCTTCGAGGCGACCCACGCCGCCTGGCGCAGCAGCGCGAAGAACGTCATCCAGCTTGTCCGCGAGATCGAGCACGAGCTGCTCCGCCTTTTTGCGCCCGACGCGGGGCACGCTCTGTAGCGTGACGATGTCCCGTTCACGGATCGCGCGAACAAGTCGCTCGGCGGAAAGCGTCGAGAGCAACCCGAGCGCCAAGGCCGGTCCGACGCCTTTCGCATCCAGCACGCGCTGAAAGACCTGGCGCTCGAAGGCACTGGCAAAGCCGAAGAGCAGCCACCCGTCTTCCTTCACTACGAGGTACGTGTGAAGACGAACGGTCTCACCAATCTTCGGCAGTGTTTCGTAAACGCTCAATGGCACCAACAGCTCATAACCGACGCCGCCCGACGTCATCACTTCGACGCGATCGAGCTCTTTGGCGAGAAGCGTTCCGGCGAGGTGCGCGATCACGACTCTTCTTCTTCGCCCGAGCGCTGCGCCGCGAGACGCGCCATCGCACGCGCGACCGCGGCGTCGCGATGAACTCGCCGCGATCGATCGGAGACCTCACGCGTCGCCGAGTCGATTGTCGGCAGGCGAGCGCTCATGATGCAAGCAAGCGCCGCCGCGACGCCATCTGCGGCGTCGGACGGCTGCGGAACAGCTTTCAACCGCAGCAGCCGAGTGAGCATGAACTGAACTTGTTCTTTCGTTGCTCCGCCGGAGCCGACGACTGCTTTCTTGATCTCCGCCGGTGGAAACTCGTGGATCTCGAGTTTGGCCTGATGGCCGGCCAGCAGTATCACGCCGCGCGCGTGCCCAAGGACGACGGTCGTCCGCACATTACGCGCATAGAACACGTCTTCAACCGAGAGCGCGTCTGGTCGATGGCGCGCAATGAGCTGCGTAACACCGTCATAGATCTCGGCGAGTCGCGAAGGGAGTGGATCGCGCGGGCGGGTCCGAATCACGCCGCACTCCACGAGCGTCGCGAGACCCGGCCGGTCACTGCGAACGACGCCATACCCCGTGTTCGCGGTGCCGGGATCGATGCCGAGTGCGAGCATGGGCGAAAGTGCTAGGCGATTGGTGATAGGCGCTAGGGGTGCGGGAGCACCTAGAACCTAGCATTTATGCGCGCACCATCTGCTCGACGTCGATGTCGAAGTTCGCCCACACCTTCTGCACGTCGTCCAGCTCTTCGAGTGATTCGATGAGCTTGAGCAACGACTCGGCGTCACGACCTTCGACCTTCACCGTTGACTTCGGAACCATCGCCAGCTCGGCCTCGACGATCGGAAGGCCCTTGCTCTGCAGAGCGCCTCGCACCGAGTGAAAATCGCCCGGCGCTGTGGTGACGACGTACTGGTCGTCCTCGCGACGGAGATCTTCGCCGCCGGCGTCGAGGACCGCCTCCATGAGCGAGTCCTCGTCTCGTCCTGCACCGTCGATGAGGATCTGACCCTTCTTCTCGAACATCCACGCGACGGAGTTCGGTGTGCCGATGTTCCCACCGCCGCGCGACATTTTATGCCTCACATCAGCAACGGTACGCGTCGCGTTGTCGGTGACGGCGTCGATCATCATAGCGACGCCGCCGGGGCCGTAGCCCTCGTACGTCACTTCCTGATAATCCACGCCCTCGAGCTCGCCGGTGCCTTTCTTGATTGCGCGCTCGATGTTCTCCTTCGGCATCGAGCTCGCGCGCGCATTGTCGACGGCCGTTCGGAGACGCGCGTTCCCGTCCGGATCACCACCACCCTGTTTGGCCGCGAGCGTGATCTCGCGGATCAGCTTCGTGAACAGCGCTCCTCGCTTCGCGTCGGTCGCCGCTTTGTAGTGCTTGATCTGCTTCCATTTACTATGACCAGCCATACCGAGCTCGGTTCGAGGACGAGTCGACGTTTCTCGGGAGCAATATAGCTCTCACCGACCGGCTCAAACACTCTTCGCCACCCTGAGGAGAGAAAGCGACGAAGGATCTGCGCGCGAAGCGCGTAGATCCTTCGCTTCGCTCGGGATGACAGTGGGGTCCGTGTTAGTCAGGCGGGCTAAGGCCCAACACGAATGGCCAGCGCCGCTCTGAATCCGCCGAGATCTGCCGTGCCATCGACTGACGCGAAACGGCCGAACGTGTACCCAGCGCTCGGCGTGATCGCGAAGCCACCCGCGTCAACGCTGTAACGCAGACCGATTGTTCCGAGCATGCTCGTGCTCAGATTCTCCTGCGTCCAGTTGCGCAACTCCACCGACGGCTCGATTACGCCACTTACGGCGTGGAATCCAAGGCCGACCAAGACATTCGCGACGTTCTCAGGACCCGTTCGCTCGCCGGTAAAGATCGTGCCCGATCGCCGGTAGAGATCCCATGCGTTCACGAGCAAGTTCGCGGTGCCGAACGTGTTGTTGAATCCTGCCTGCGTGATGTACCGATCGCCGGTGTTGTAGATCGAGTTATCGATATTGTCATTTCCAAATTTCGAGTATGTGAAGCCAATCGCGAACCGTCCCGTGCCGAACGGATGGTCCAGTCCAATGCGTCCGCGATACTCGTTTCCTGGCTGAAAGTGCGCCTGCGCACCCGTGTTATCCACGAAGGGTTGATACGCAGCGCTCTGTCGCAGGCTGCCGCCGAAGCCGAGGTTCCATTCGCCAAGCGGACGGGCGACGGCAATGCCGGCCGTGGCGCCAAATCCCGTCCCCATGTTCGAGATGGGAAAAGCGAGGAAATCGTTGCCGATGCGGAATGCAGCAAGCTCCTCGGCTTGCGTCGCCGTTTCCTTTCCGGTAGGAATGTTCAGCCCCGCGGTGAGAACGACGAAGTCGGTTCCGAGGCTGAGATTCGCTCGGATCTGCGTGTCCGTCAGTCCGCTCACGTTGCTCGCCTGCTCGGTGCCGGTGCCGTTCGGCTGCACTCGTGCCGACGCGTACGCGGTGCCGACATCGAAGTTGAACGATGACGAAACCGGGATCACGACGTAGATCGGCAGCGTGAACTCGGAGATCGTCTCGTTCACCGGCGACTTGATTTGATACTGAACGAACTGTGGTGCCGCACGCAGATTCGAGTCGAAGATCGTCTGCGCCGAGACGGGTGCGGCGAACGTCATGCAGAGCGTGGCGGCGGCGATGCGTGTGTGCATGGTCATCACCTCACGGACGCTTCACGACGATTTCGATCCGCGCTGTCTTCTGACCAGGATTGTCGACTCCCGTGCCCTCGCCAACTGGATCGCGGAGCGGTGGACCGGTGAGCGCGCCCGACGCATTCGCTGCCGCTGCGCCCGAGGCAGACGGGTTGAGGCCGTCGGCAACACCGAGCGCGGTACCACCGTCACTTCCGGTCGCAACCGTGCCTAACGCCGCCTGATCGGCGATGCGCCCCTCGGCACTTCCCGCAAGGTTGCTCTCGATCGACCGCGAGTTGAGCTGGTTGCCCGCGATGATGAGCCGCGTTTCCCGACTTTTCGCTTGCGCCGCTGCGAAGCCCGGATCGAGACGCGCCGCGTCTTGATAGAAGGTCTCCGCCTTGTCGAACTCTCCTTCGTCTTCGAGCAACAGTCCGTGGCTGTATGCGACGAAAGCCGCGAGCGAGCGTGTTGGCCGCTCCTCGATTGAGTTTCGCTCCGCCGTCGTCAACGTAATCCCCATTTGCTGAAACAGGCCGAGCGCGATGTTCTTTTCGAGGGTCAGGAGTTGGTCGAGCGCGCGATTGTCGTTCGTTGCGCCGGCGATACGCGTCGTCGGTACATCGATTACCGCCGCGTCGACGCGAAGATCTGGCCCCTGTTGCAGGATCGAGCCCTGAACGAGACGTCCCGCCTGAAGAATCTTTCCCGCGCGCACGTTGCTCGACGAATCCGTCGCACCTGACGCCTGCAGCTTGATCTCGTCCAGCACCGCCTGCAGCCGCAGGCGCTCGACCACGGTCAATCGGGACGAGCGCGCGAGGTCCGTCGTCAATAGTTCCGCCAAGCCGCGCTCGAGCGGTTTCAGCGATGTGTCGGCGCCGCTGAACGCGAGCGGCAGGACCGCCACCACGTTAGGCGTTCCCGGAACCTGTGTGAGCTTCTGCTCGTCGCGAACTTCGGCGCGCGCCGTTTCCTCGAGCTGCTTGCGTTGCAGCGCAGAAAGCCGTGCCTCGAGTGCGTAACGCACTCGGCTCGTGCGGCCGTATTCGATATAAGACGCGTACGCCGTGCGAGCAGTCGCGAAGTCATTCTGGCCCTCCGCCGTCAGACCTAGGTAGAGCGCTGCCGTTCCATCGCGCGGGTTGAGCTTGGTTGCTTGCTCCAGCGCGGTCCGCGCTTCCGGCAGCTTTCCAGACTTGTAATAAGCGATCCCGAGCGAACGGAGCACTGGCTCCGATTGTGGATTGTTCGCGCGCTCCCGCTCGAGCCGGGCAATAGCTTGTGGGCCGCCCGCGACTCCGCCTCCACCCATTGTCGCGCAGGCGGCGGCGCCTAACGCGAGAGCACACAGGCCAACTGATCGAATCATCCTCATCATCGAACTCCTACCGATCGGGATCCAGCATGTCCTCGAATCGCATCCACTGCGCATAGAAATAGAGATCGACGTAGCCTACGTTGCCGTGACGGTTCTTTCGCACCAAGAGCTCCGTCGCGCCTTCGATGTCGCGCGCGCTGTCGTACATACCTTCGCGATACAGCGCCAGCACGACGTCCGCGTGATGCTTCACTGCGCCGAGCGCCCCGAAATCGTCGAGTTGCGGTCGCCGATCCGGCCGCGCACCAAGCAATGGAAGCTGCGCCGTGGCCAATATGGCGATGCCCGCGTCCAGCGCCAACGATTTTAATGCGCGTATCGCCGACGCCTGCTCCTCAGCGGCATCACGTCGTCCTGCACCGACGCCCTGAACGACATCGATGATGACGAGATCCGGGACACCGGCTTCATCCCACCCCTCGGGCAATCCGTCCGGGGAGTCGCTCGCGACTCGCCCGAATCGTGGGAGGCGCTCGCGAAGTCGGACCGCGGCCGCACCGACACGAGCGCGCGATAATTCATCGAGTGTTCCTTGACGCAGCTCGTCGACGCGAACGCGGCCCTCCATTGCGAGCACGCGCTCCATCAAGCGCTGTTGCGTCATCTCTGCCGAGAAATAGCCGACCGAGTGATGCTCCGCTGATCGCAGCGCGATTGCGAGCGCGAACGCGGACTTCCCGCTGCCCACGTCGCCACCAAGAATGGCGAGATCGCCACGCCGGAATCCGCCGCCAAGGCTTCGATCGAGGCTCGCAAAGCCGGTTGTGATCGTATCGGTATCAGGCGCGCCTTCGGCGATGGCATCGATCTGCCCCAGCAGCTCGGGTAGAGAGGACGCTGTGGTCTCGCCCGGCGGCGGTGATTCGCCCTTTGAGCTCATGGCCGAAAATGCCCACGGTCCGCGAGAGCAGCAAGCTCACTTGTCATCCTATGCATCACTTTGCAAATGCACGCGCTAATCGATCGAGCTCCAGTCGCGCCGCAGCGTCGAGATACGCATCCACGGCTGTGAGCAGGTTGGCCAACGCCGGCGTAACGTCCGCCAGATCGCCTGCAGTCGCGTCCGTGAGCTTGGTGAGCGGTGCACGCACGCCGGCAGGGAGTGCGACGCTTCCAAGCCACCCGCGCGCGGCCGCGGATCGCTCGACGCGCGACGCGGTGGCGAACTCTCTCTGAGGGAGACAATCGTCGACGAGACGCGCGACGAGATACGTGGCGAGCGTTACCTCGCGTGGACCACCAAGCGGCGCTCGTCCCGCGAGCGTCGCGAGCGCGCGAAATCGGAATGCGGGCGACGTCAATCCGTACGGCGGCGCCGTTGGCGCGAAAGAACCTTGCGAACCAGTCACGCGACCAATCTGACGAGAGTCCATAACCTCTGCGAGTACCATCTGGAGCGTGCGCGACGCGCGCGCGACTTCAAATAGGCTTCTCGCGAGCGTAAGTGAGCAAGCGCTTCCCGCGTTCGGCGACGCTCGGCTACATTCTCTCGTCATGGCAGCGAACGGGAAGTCCGTGCTCTGGGTGGACGACGAAGCCGAGCTTCTCGAGCCACATCGCATGTTTTTGCGGGACAAAGGCTTCAGCGTCGAGTCGGCAACGAATGCGGAAGACGGTGCCGAGCTGCTGCGCCGCCGCGCTTTCGACCTAGTGCTGCTCGATGAACAGATGCCGGGCACGCGCGGCCTCGACGCGTTTCGCGAGTTCCGCGAGATCGCACCGAACCTCGACATCGTGATGGTCACCAAGAGCGAGGAAGATACGACGCTCATGGAAGCGCTGGGCGCCGAAGTCAGCTCCTATCTGGTGAAGCCAGTCACGCCGCGACAGGTATACGCGGTCGTTGCACGCCTCCTCGAGGGGACGCGCATTCATCACCAGGCGCTTGCACGACGATTCGTCCACCGATTCCGCGAGCTGCAGGCCGAATCCTTTCGCGATCTCGATTGGCGAGGTTGGATCGATCGCTTCACCGAGCTCACGCAATGGGACCTCGATCTCGTGGCCGCCGGCGAGACCGGACTCACAGAGACACTTCGTGGACTCTATCCGGACATGCGCCGGGAGTTCGCGACCTTCATGCGCCGCGCCTATCCGAAATGGGTGAATGACCTGTCGGGGGACCGGCCGCCATTATCGGTTGACGTCGCGCACGAGTTTCTGCTTCCCATCATCGAGCACGATCGTCAGGCGCTCTTCGTCGTCATCGACTGCCTGCGTCTCGATCAGTGGCGTTTCATCGAGCCGCGCCTCACGACGCTGTTCGAGATCGAGACGACGCACTATTTCTCCATCCTTCCTACGGCAACGCCATATTCGCGCAATGCTCTCTTCAGCGGTCTGTTTCCCTGCGAAATTGCGGCGCGATTTCCGGACTGGTGGGGCGAACGTGAAGACGAGACACTCAACGCGCACGAGCGCGATCTGCTCGAGGCACAATTGGCGGAGCTCGGCAAGCGGATTCCCGTTCGCTACGAGAAGATCTCATCGGCCGGTGAAGCCGACGATCTCGAGCGTCGCCTTGGCAGCTTCCTCGCTGGCGACGGCATTGGTGCGTGCGTGTTCAACTTCATCGATCTGCTCACGCACGGCCGCTCCGAGTCGGCGATTCTCTACGAGGTGGCGCGCGATGAGACAGCGTTGCGCGAGCTTACCCAACAGTGGTTCCTGCACTCCGCAGTGTTCTCGTTGTTCAGCGAAGCGGCGCGTCGAGGCGTGAAAGTGCTCGTCACCAGCGATCACGGCTCGATTCATTGCAAAACGCCGGCAACGGTGTTCGCGAAGCGCGACGCGACGCCCAATCTGCGCTACAAGTTTGGCGAGGACCTGCGTGCAGAGAATCCGGATTACGCGCTTCTCTTCCCCAATGAGGATTCGCTAAAACTTCCTCGCCGTGGCCTCGGCGCCAATACGCTTCTCGCAACGGGTGACACGTTCTTCGTCTATCCGACGAAGTTGCGAGAGTACCAAAGCCGATATCGCGGGTCATTCCTTCACGGCGGCGTCACGCCGGAGGAGTGCATTCTGCCCGTCGCGCTGCTCACTCCGCGCTGATGTATCGACGTCTCCTCCGATTTCTGCGCCCGCACGCGGGCCGAATGCTCGGCGCGATGGGCGCGAGCGCGCTCGCCGCGATCTTCGACGCGTATTCCTTCTCGCTGCTCATTCCGTTCCTGAATGCGCTGTTCGGGATGCAGCAGCTGCTCCCACGCAATTCCGGTTGGCTCAGCGCGTTCCTGGATCGCACGATCGGGATGCTGCTCGATCCCAACGACAAGATGGGATCGCTGCAGGTTGTGATTTTCATCATCGTCGCGTCGGTCGCGCTCAAGAACTTCTTCGTCTGGCTCGCCGGCAATCTCGGCGCGCAGTTGCAGGAGTACGTGACACGCGACGTCCGGGACGCGGTTTACACGCACCTCCAGCGTCTGCCACTCGTCTTCTTCGCGCGCACGAAAGTCGGTCAGATCATCTCCCGTGTCATCTCCGACACGACGCAAGTCAAAGCAGTCATCACGACGCTGGTGACGCAATCATTTCAAAGCGCGGCGCTCGTCCTGGCCTATATCGCCGTTCTTCTGTCCACCTCCCTGCGACTGACGCTCATTGCGCTCATTGTGGCTCCGCTCGTCGTCGGAGCGCTGCAGCCTTTGCTCAAGCGGTTGCGGCGCGGGTACCGCCGGCTCGGCGACGACTACGGCGAGATGACCAGCGTGCTGCAGGAAGCTGTTACCGGCGTCCGGCTCGTGAAGTCCTTCGGTGCCGAGCCGTACGAGGAGGGTCGGTTCCTCGAGGCGAGCAATCGCTATTCCGACGGGCTGATGCGCATCACGCGGGTCGCTTTCTTGTCACAGCCGATCACCGAATTTCTTGGAACCCTGGTGGCCGTGGCGATTCTGTGGATCGGGGCGAGGATGGTGCTCGTCGGCCATACGCTTCAGTCGGCGCAGCTCATCACCTTCCTTGTCATCGTTATGCGTTTGCTGCAGCCGTTGAAGCAGCTTTCGCAGGTGCCGACGACCGCGCAGCAAGCGCTCGCAGCGAGCGACCGCCTCTTTGAGATTCTCGATGCGAAGACCGAGTTGATGACAGACAAGGGCACGCGCACGGTGGACGGTTTCCATGATGCGGTGGTGTTCGAGAACGTCTCGTTCGCGTACGAGTCGGAGCCGGTGCTCATTGACGTCGATTTCACGGCGCGCAAGGGCGAGGTCTTGGCTCTCGTTGGGCCGAGTGGGGC
>JANWKK010000062.1 GCA_025451425.1 Gemmatimonadaceae bacterium | reverse complement strand
GTAGCCGCCGAAGCTACCCGCGAAGAACACGTTCGCATTCTTCGGATCGGCCGCGACGTAGCCGCTCTCCCCGCCGCCGACGTCGTACATGTCTTGGCCGTCGCCGTCGCTCGGCGTGCAGGCGGTGCCGGTGTCCTGCTGCGCCCCGCAGATCTCGTAGGGCAGGTGCACGGTGGTGACGACGTGATAGAACTGGCCGGTGGCGTACGCTTCATTCGTCCACGTCGCACCGCCGTTGGTCGAGACGCTGGCGCCGCCGTCGTTGCTCTCGATCATCCGCTTGGGGTCGTTCGAAGCGATCCAGAGATCGTGGTGATCGCCGTGCGTCGCGCGAATTGGCGAGAAGTGCGTCCCGCCGTCGGTCGACTTCAAGAGCTCGAAGTTCATCACGTAGATCGTGTCGGCATCGGTGGGGTCCGCGGTCATGCGGATGAAGTAAAACGCGCGCTGCCACAATCGCCGCTCCGCGTTGACCATGGTCCAGGTGGCGCCGCCATCGTCGGACCGGAACAGGCCGCCGTCCTTCGCCTCGACCATCGCGTAGAGCCGCTGGCCGTTGGCGCCGACAGCGAGCGTGATCTTGCCGAGCAGGTCGGCGGTGGGAAGCCCGGGCTGCTTCGTCAGCTCGCTCCACGTCGTGCCGCCGTCGGTCGATTTGAACAGGCCGCCGCCGGAGCCGCCGTCGACGAGCGAATGCGGCGTGCGATACGCCTCCCACAACGCCGCGTACATCACGTCCGGGTTCTTCGGATCGAACACGAGGTCGGACGCGCCGACCTTTTCGTTGCGATAGAGCACCTTCTGGAAGGTCTGTCCGCCATCCTTGGATCGAAAGATGCCGCGGTCGGCGCTCGGCCCGTACGGATTACCGAACGCCGCGACGAAGACGACATCGGGATTCGTCGGATGAATCCGCACGCGCGCGATCGCCTGCGTCGCATCCAATCCGAGATGTGTCCACGTCTTGCCCGCGTCGATGGATTTGTAGAGGCCATCGCCCTGGATGATGTTGCCGCGCAGCTCGGTCTCTCCCATGCCCACGTAGACGATATCCGGGTTCGACTCCGACACGGCGACCGCGCCGACCGATGGCGTCTTGAAGAAGGCGTCGGACATCGGGCGCCAGCTGACGCCGCCGTCGTCGGTCTTCCATAACCCTCCGCCGGTCGCGCCGAAGTAGTACTCGAGCGGTCGCTTCGCGCTGCCGGCGCTGGCGATCGAACGTCCGCCGCGCAGGGGTCCAACGCTGCGCCACTTCAGTGACGAGAAATACGGCGCGAAGCCGTCGGTCTGGGCGCTGGGGACCGTCGACGCCGGCAGCACCAACGATGCGACGGCGCACGCGAGGACAATTCGAACGTGCATGTGGAGACTCCGCAGGCGCGCGACCAAGGAGTCGCGACGGACCACGCGTTCGACGGATGCGGAACGCTAGCACTCCATCGGGTCACTGTCTACTGTTTCTCCGGACATCGATAATCGATATCTGTTGACAGATATTGGCGGCGTCGAGTTTGGCAACGGCATCGAAGTGGACGAGGCAGGGCAGCACGATCGTTTGTCCATCTTGGACGAGCAGTCGTCGTCAACGCTCTGGACGCACTACGCAGGGGGCACGCGCCGAGTGGTCGATCGCCTCGCGTCCACCTACGTTCGATGGTAGTAAGCCGTCTCGAGCGGTAGTTTGTATGGTTCGAGCAGTAGTTTCGTATTGAAGGGCGGCTCGTACGCCCTGACGCTTGCCGCGAGCGACTTGCACCACACCGAGACGCGCAATTCGACCCTGGGCTTTGCGCTGGCGTTTCCGTTCAGCGCGACGTTCCACACCATTTCGGGGTTCGAAACCTTCGGCGACAACCAATTCGCGACGCCGATCACCACGTTTCCTGTGCTGCGCAATCAGCGGAAGTACCAGATCCGCTATGACCTCACGCACGCGTCCGCGGCGCACAATCTGACGTTCGGCGTCAATGCGATCCACGAGCCGGTGCTGAGCGGCGCCCTTTCGGGTTCTGCCGAAGTATTCCATCAGAAGCAACCAGGTCTGCGGCGTCAGTGAGAATGATGTGGGGCGTCCTCTCGGCGCACCGTTCCATTCTCGAGGCGCGCTTGCAGTCGCTGCCGATAACCGCGGCTCAATCGCAGCTTCTGGCCATCCTGGAGGACGACCTCGTATTCCCCGCCTTCATTGAGCGCGAGCGTCTGGATTCGCCGGAGGTTCACGATGCTCGATCGATGGATCCGACAGAACGTCGACGACTCCAGTTCGTGTTCGAGCTGGTGGATCGTCCTGCGGATCAGGTGCGTGGCCGGTCCGACGTGGAGGCACGCGTAGTAATCGGCGGCCTCGATCCAATCGATGTCGTCGATGGGCACCAGGGAGATTTTGCCTACGCTCCGAACGAACAACCGCCGGTCCGGTCTGGCCAGATCGCGGAGCACGACCCTCGACTTGATCCGGCGGAGCGCGACTTCGAACCGCTCGTCCGCGAAAGGCTTCAGCAGGTAGTCCAGCGCTCCCGCTTCGAACGCCTGGAGCGCGTATGTGTCGTGGGCAGTCACGAACACGATTTCAGATACCAGGCGGGGCCCGAGTCGCTCGAGCACGTCGAATCCCGTGCACTCGGGCATCTGGATGTCGAGAAACACCAGGTCGGGTTGGGTTCGGTCAATCGCCGAGATCGCTTCGGCGCCGGATCCACACTCGCCCACGATGTCGATCTCCGGATCGCGACGGAGCAGCGCCATCACATTGCGTCGCGCGAGCGGTTCGTCGTCGGCGATGATGGTTCGGATCTTCCTGGCCGGCACGGCGCACTCCTTACCGTCGCAACGGGATCGCCACAGACACTATCACCCCGTTGACGGCATTCTCCATCGCGAGACGAAGTGCGTCGCCGTACAACATTCGGAGCCGTGCTTCGAGATTGGAGAGGCCGATCCCGAATCCCGGTCGTGACGCACGTTCCGACAACTGTGGGCCGTCGTTGTAGACCGTGAGCGTGAGCGTGTCGCCGGAAGCCCCCGCACCGAGTCGAATCGCACCGCGGCGGGCCCGTTGCGAGATGCCATGTTTGACCGCGTTGTCGACAATGGGCTGCAGCACGAGATTCGGCACCTGGCACGCGAGCAGCGGGCCCGGAATGTCCACGATCACCTCGAGCGCCTCGCCAAATCGCAGGCGCTGGAGGTCGAGGTACTTCTGAGCGAATTCGAGCTCGTGGCCGAGGGTCACCAACACCCCGTCGGACGCGCGCAGCACACGGCGAAGGCAATCGCTCAACCCGGCAATCGCTCGCACGGCGGTGTCGTTCTTCTGGTCTCGCACCAGGCCGGCAACGGCGTTGAGCGCGTTGAACAGGAAGTGAGGTTCGACCTGCTGCTGAAGGGCGTGCGGAGAACCGACCTGCAGCCCGGCGTGATCGCCGCACTCAAGGATTTCGCCGCGTTGCTGCAACCGGTGAAGTACGAGAAGTCGGACGTCAGGCGAAAAGTGACGGGCATCGAGACGATCGGCGATCGATCGTATTACCTCGTCGAATCACATCCAGGCAGATTACGCCCGACCGGCCCCGCGAACTCGTACCCCGACGCCGTTGAGCGGCTGTTCTTCGATGTCCAGACAGGACTGTTGTACAAAGACCAGGTCACGATCGAGACGCCGCTTGGAACCAAAGTGGAGGAGACCTCGTTTGAAGACTATCGTGACGTGGATGGCCTCAAATTGCCGTACTTGATCATCACGCACTACATGGAAGACGAGAATCTGTTCAAGATTTCAGAGATCGACGCCAACATCGACGTGGCTCCCGCGAAGTTCGAGCCGGCGGACCCGAAGGCGCGCAAGGACGGCAGTCGGTGAACCCGAGCGTCGCACGTCACCTACGCTTTGGTCTCGCGCCGGGCCTGGAGTCTGGCCACTCGGGCGTGTGTGGAAGCCGCCCTCGTCCAGGGTCGTCGACTGATGCAGATTCAGGGTCTGATCGCGATGAACCACGCCGCGACGATCGGCCCCTGAGGACCGCGGCCACGTCCGCCCGGAGCCGTGGCCGGCGGCGCGCCCGCCGGAGGCGGCGGGACCGGGCCACGTTCCGGCTGGAACAGATACGCATCGTGCGTCTTCGGATCGACGGTGATCGTCTTCGCGCCGGCGAAGGTCGGAACCGTCGCCACCACCGTGTACTTGTCGGCGGCATCCTGATGGACGACGGTGACGTTGCCCTCGCCGCCGTTCGGAATGAAGATCAGTTTCTTGCCCGGATCCCATCCCAACGCGTCGACGCGCGTGCCGTTCGGGATGGTCGCCACGATCTTGCCCGAGCTCGCGTCGACGACGACCGACGTCCGGTTGCAGCCGGCGAAGATCCGGTTGGACGCTTTGTCGTAGGCGATACCGGTTGGCCCTTCGCATGGCGCGAGCGGCCACGATGCGGTCGCTTTCCACGTCTTCACGTCGATCACCTGCATCGTGTGCTTGCCTTCGTTGTTGACGAAGATGTGTCCCTTGCCGTCCGCGGCGGCCCCTTCCGGCGCCGTATCCTCGAGCTCCACGGTCGCGACGACGTCACCGGTCCTGGGATCGATCGCGGTCATCGTGCCGATCGGGCGGCTGTGATTCGTCAGGATGATCTTGTCGTCCGGCTCGTCGTACATGATGCCGTCGAGGCCGGGGCCGATCTTGATCTGCTTGATCACCGCCAGCGTCTTCAGATCGAACATCGTGACGGTCTGGTCGCCGCCGTTCGTCGTAAAGCCGTGACCCGCCTTGGTGGCGAGGCCGGCTCCATGGACACCGGGCGTGTTCGGGATGTCGCCGACCACCTTCCCCGTCGCCCCGTCGACGACCATCATGTGCGTGCTGCGCGACACGAACACGCGACCCGTTGCGGGTTCCACCGCGACGTAGTCCGTTCCGCCGTCGCCTTTGATGTCGAATTTTTCAACCTTGAACGCTTGTGCATGGCTCATCGTCGGTGCGCCAAGGCCGGCGGCGACAAGGAAGGCCAGCGTCGTGAGCCCGTGTCTGATCATTGAGAACCTCGCTCATGATTGCCATCGCGCGCCCGTCCCGAGTGTGTCCCACGGACGGCGCGGACCCGACGTCATCCGATAGCGTCGCGTCGAGCGTCATCCTACATCCGTACAACGAGGCTCGGCCGACAATTCTCGTGGAGCAGCCCCGCATCAGATTTGCTCCCTCCGTCTGGGGTTGAAAGTTAGATGAACGGTCGATGAACGACGTCCAGTTGCTCGAACACAGCGCACCGGAACGGTCCGCATGAGTTTTGCTCCGCTCGGGTCTGGCTGATCCCGACGCGATCGTGCTGTCTGGCGTGGCGGTGGCACCGCACCTATACGTCGCCAACTCACCTGTGCGAGCGTTACCGGAGAACATCCGGGGAGTGCTATGGCCAGGGAGTCCGAAGACCTGATGCGTGGAACGCTCGACGCCTTAGTCCTGAAGGCGCTCACGTGGG
>JANWKK010000061.1 GCA_025451425.1 Gemmatimonadaceae bacterium | reverse complement strand
CGTCCAGCCGAGGTGGACCTCGACGATCGTGTGCGCGGCGTCGCGGGCCGTCTTCCAGCGACTCGGGCGCTGCTCGCCTCCTAAAGCCGTCGTCACGGCGGCAACCAATGCGTCGGAGGGCTCGGTGATCTCCTTGAGCTGCGTACACGTTAGGCAATTGCTTTTCATCGATTTAAAATCGCTCAGGCAAATGGCGCGTCCACACCAGTCGCACGCCCGCGCATGAGACTTGCACGTCGCCTTCGCACACACCGGGCATTGGACTGTCTCCGCGATGCGGTGGCCGGTCCGGTCGACGTGGCAGATCGCGCCATGCGTTAGGCAGGCGAACTTGCCCGGCTCGTTGCGGAGCGCGATAACGTCCCTGTCGCAGTGCAGACGGCCATCCTCCACGCACGCGTGCGAGTGCTTCGTGCACACGCACACCCCACAGGACATGCACTCCTGAACCTCGTCGGTAGCGAAGACTGTGCCCGGCTCGAACGCGCACTGCTCCCGATGTTGCTCACAAACGAGACGATGCGACCCGTGCGTGCGCCGGAGATGGTTGGAGCAGTGAACCGCTCGATCGACGCTGCACATTTTGCTGTGGTGCTCGCAGACATGCTTCTCGCAGCTCGAGCACTGCGTCACTTCGTCCGCTCCGATGATCTCGTTCGAGCCACCCTCGCACCTTCGCACGCATTCTCCGCACAGGCGCCGCTGCCCATGTGGCGCTGAGGACGGCGTCGATGTCGCATGCTCCTCGCAGACAGGACGGCTGCAGATCGCGCAGGGCGTCACGCACTCGCTACACGCCGTATGGTCACCGTCCGCGCAAGTCAACTCGTGCTCGCTGCAGTAGGGCTTGTTACAGGAGACGCACGTTCGGGCGTGCTCGGCGCAGGTGGCGCGGCCGTCAACGTGGCACGCGGAGATGCCGTGGTCCCGACAGAAGACGCTGTCACACGCGTTGCACGTGGAAGCGCATGTGTCGCACGCGACATGTCCCGAGTTGCATAACGAGAATGCGTTGGGGGCAAAAGCACCGCAATGCGGGCACGCAACCGCCCAATCGCCAGTGCCGTTCAGCCATCGTTCGGCCACGAGCTCGGCGCGAGTATCACGGCTCTCACCGACGAGCTGCCACGTCGCGCGTTCCACGAGCAGCTCGCACTCCGTGAGTTGCATCGGGTGCACGATCGCACGCACCTGATGCCGCCGTTCCTCCTCGGCGCGCCGCCGCGCGTGCTCCGCTTCGACTGCGCGCCGGGCGCCAGACTCGTCGTCGGTCGCTCCGCGGGCCATGGCGTAGTTTAAAAGAGACTCATAATAGCCGTCGAGCCGCCGCAGCTCGTCCTCCAGCGAGTGCTGTGCGTTCTCACGGAGACGCGTCACCTTGGACTCGAGCGATAACCGGAGGTCTGCCAGCGGGAGCCTGATCAGGTCGGCCGTCGGTCGCGCTTCTGCATGCGGCGCAGCGACGCGCTTCGCGCCGCGACGCCGTGGAGTGAGTGCGGCGCATTTGGCTGCGATCGCCTGCGGCACCGCAATACCGGTAGTCGCGTCGAAAAAGCGGCTCTCGAGCAAGTGCTCCTCAACGTCGCTCCCGGCCTGAACGACAACGCGCGCGAGAAGGCGAACGACGCGATGCCACGCGACGTCGACGCGAGGCACGCCCGCGGTTGCATTCGTGATTGCAATGCTCAACTCCGCGGCCTCGGCCTGTGGCTCGTGCTCGGGCGCCAAGGGTCCGTAGGACACACGGCTGCCATGCGCCCGAATCGCCGCAACGAGCTGTTCGAGGAGTGGACTGCCTACGACGGCGATCTCTGCGTCCGGATCGCGCTCCAGCGCGTCGAGTGTGAACGCGATGCGAATCGTTGAGCGATCGCGAAACCACTGTTGCTCGCTCTCTGGCAATGTCAGCTCGACGATGCCGCGGCCGACGTCGGTAAGTTCTGCGCCAACCATGGAGACGTAGCGCTCGAGCAGCGGACGCATTCGCGCGTCGACGAGCGGCTCTTGCGACTCCGCGGCGAGCGATTCTCCGGTCGAGGTCGAACCGGATTTCAGTCTTGCTTTCTTCGCTTTCCCGCGCTTCGCAGCCATCAGCGTCTGCCTCCAGGAATCGCATCGGCGGCGACGTCGACGAGCGTCATTGGAAGGCTGTTCGCCTGGACGGTGAGATGGACGCTTCGGCCGGCTCCGGTCACACCGGTGAGCAGCATGAGTGGACCGTGCTCGGGATGAATGCCCACGTCCTCGGGCGCGGTCGTTCGCTCGAGCGCCTCCTGAATCTCGGCGACGTGAAGCGCGAGACGCTGGCGCTTGGCGTCGACGCCAGGTGCGAGGAGCAGATGATTGGTGCCGAACGCGAGTCGCACGCGCTGGGGAATCGAGAGTTTGCGAAAGTCGCGTTCGACGACTTGCGCGTTGTCTTCCGCCGCGACGTCGGAGTTCAGTTCCTCCTGTTGCTTGCCCGCTTCGCGGCTGGCGACAATCTCCTCGCCGATCGCTTCCACGCGCTCGTTGAACGCGTCGTCCGAGTCGGCGCCGAGCCAGGCATTCGCGAGGCGTTCCTCGAGCGAGTCCGCTCCGCCGAAATCACCGAGGATGACGTCGAGCTCACCGACAACGAGCTCGAAGAGCTTGATCTTCTGATCGAGGAGTCGGAGCACGTGCGCTTCGACCGTGTCGCGCGCGGCGAAGTTGATGATGTGCGCCTCACGAGTCTGACCGATCCGGTGGATGCGTCCGATGCGCTGTTCGACGACCATCGGATTCCACGGCAGCTCGTAGTTCACCAGGCGATGGCAGAACTGCAGGTTGAGTCCCTCGGTGCCGGCGCGCGTTGCTACGAAGACCGCGGAAGAATCCTCTTTGAAAGCGGCGAGCTTCTTTGCGCGCTCATTTAATGATAGCGCTCCCGAGTATGTAATTGCCGTTCGGCCTTGACGCCTAACGTGCTTCGCGATGAGATCGAGTGTCGGCAGATGCTCGCTGAAGACAATCAAGCGACCCTGATCTTCGGACAGCACACGCCCGAGCTCCTTGAGCTTCGCATGCGTCTTGACCCGGCTTGCGTCTGCCGCGAGCTCGCGTGCGCGCCGGCGGTACTTCGGCGTCAGAAGCTCACCTTCCGAAAGAGTGTTCAACGATACCGAAAGCGCGGCTGCAGAGGAGCAGAGTCGCTGAGACAGACGCATCAGCTCGAGCTGGAGGATGCCTTTTCCCGATCGACGCTTGGGGCGCCGGTGTCCGATGACCTCCGCGTCGTCCTCCTCCGTGGCGACGAACCCTTCGCGATAGAGCTCGCGCAGGAATGTGGCGGTCTCCTGATACAGCGCCGCCTCGCGCGGCGTGAGCGTGATCGTTGGATGCACCGGCCGGCGCGGCGGAAGATCCAGTGCGATGGCGACGCTCGACCGGCGCGTGCGGACCATGACCTGGGCGGTCAGCTCTTTGAGCGCCTCGGCGTCCTTCGGTGTTCGCTTGTCGCCACTCGTTAGGTGTCGCGACTTGAACTCGCGCCACGTTCCGAGCTGGCCCGGCCGCAGCAAGGTTACAAGGTTGTAAAGTTCGCGCAGATCGTTCTGCAGCGGCGTCGCCGTAAGCAAAAGGAGATAATTGCGGTCGAGCCGTTGCATGAACTTGTATCGCGCGGCCCTGTGATTCTTGACCTTGTGCGCTTCGTCGATGATGACGAGGTCCCACCGATGGCGAAGGATCGCCCTGCCGTGTCGCGGGCCGATCGCGCGGTCGTAAGACACGATGGCCCTGGTGGCTTCCTTCCAGTCCTCCGGCTCAGTTGGCGCGTCGAAGCGCTCGAAGAACTTGGTCTCGAGCTCGCCTTGCCACTGCGTCACCAACGACGCCGGGGTGAGGATCAGCACACGACGCGCCAAGCCGCGGACCGTGAGCTCTTTCAGGATGATCCCGGCTTCGATCGTCTTGCCGAGTCCAACCTCGTCGGCGAGAATGGCGCGACCGCCCATGCTGCGAAGGACGCGGCGGGCGACCTCGATCTGATGCGGAAGCTCCTTGATCGTGTTCGCGTCGAGCGTGATCAGCCGATCGAATCCGGGAGCGAGGGCGATCTGCTCGGCTTCCCGGCGAAGCCGGGCCCACGCGGGCGAGCTCGGGGTTTCATCGATGCGGCGCGAGAATTCGGCGAGCGAACGCTCGTCGACAGTCCACAGATCGTCGATTACAACAGAAGCAGCCATCGCGACTCGTTTTGCGGCACATCAGAGGACTGGCTCGAGATGGCTGGAGCAACATGGACCTGAGGAGCCGTGAGATCAAAGCCGTCAGTTCAGGCCATTTCCGTCGCTGTCGGCATCTCACCCGAGACAGCGAGCCCAGAGGCGAGACGCAAGCGGAGAGCTTACAGAGATCAGCGAACTACCTGAGCGATGAGAGCCAGCCGCGAGGGAGGAGACGATCAGCTGAGCCACGAGCGAAATGTCATTCGTCATCGGGAGTCTCGGTGACCTTCTTTCGATTGTGTAGTCCAGCTTCCACTTCCGCTTCTCTTCGAGCGACAAGAGAGCAACTCGCGAGTGCTTCCCGCTGAGTCGCTTGCCTCGCGTCTCGCCGCTGACTCTGCTCGCTGAGGCAGTTCTCTGATCACTGTGCGCTCGCGGCTTGCCTCTCGCCTGCGCTCGCTGTCGTAGGTGAGATGAGTGAATGCGTCACAGAGTGAGCGTCTTTGAACTAACTGCCGAGTGTGTTCGGCCAACACTGGCGACGTTGTCGCCGTGACGGACCGCCAAGACCACGCGACGCGTCCAGCCGAGATCGAGCTCCACGACCGTGTGAGTGGCGTCGCGAGCGGTGCGCCAACGCTTCGGTGTAGGGCGATTCTCGAGCGCTGATGCAACGGCATCGATGAGACGATCCGACGGCTCGGCGATGTCCCGGAGCTGCGCACACGTGCTGCAACGATTGTGCGCGGCGTCCAGGTCGTTCACACACACCATCCTGCCGCACCACCCACAGCCACGGAGATGCGACTTGCAAGTCGCCTTCGCGCAGACGGGGCAGTCCGTGGTCTGGCCGATTCGATAGGCAGCTTGATCCACGTGACAGATCGTGCTGTGAGCGCGGCAGACGAACTTGCCGGGCTCGTTGCGCAGCTTCAGCGCGTGGGTGTCGCAGTAGACGCGGCCATCCTCCACGCAGGTGTGCGAATGCTTGGTGCACGATAGACGCTCGCAGGCTGCGCACCCGACGACTTCATCGGACGCGAACACGGCGCCTGGCTCGAACGCGCATTCGTCGCGATGCTTGTCGCACACAAGGCGACGCGACGCGTCGGTACGCCGGAGGTGCGTCGAGCACTGAACGCTCTGATCCACGGCGCACGTCGAGCGGTGATGCTCGCAAACGGCCTTCCCGCAGCTCACACAGCGCGTTACTTCGTCGATACCAACATGCTCACTCCGGCCGCCCTCGCACTGCGTGATGCAATTGCCGCATAGGCGACGCTGACCGTGTGGCGCGGACATGGCCGTCAGGGTCGCGTGCTCTTCGCAGATCGCGCGGCCGCAGATCACGCATGCGATGACGCACTCGCTGCAGGCCAGATGATCGCCTTCGACGCACGTGGCCTCATGCAGGGTGCAATACGGCTCGTGGCACGAGACGCAGGTGCGCGCGTGCTCAGCGCAGGTCGGGTGACCATCGACGTGACACGCGCTGATTCCGTGATCCCAGCAGAAGTCTTCGTCACACACGCCGCAGGTCAATGCGCAGGTGTCGCACGCCACGTGTCCCGACTTGCACACCGAGAGCCAGCGGATGCTCGACGCACCGCATTCGGGACAAGCGAGCGTCCAGTCGCCGGAACCATTGAGCCACCGCTGGGCGAGGAGTGGCGCGCGAACACCACGGCGACTGACCAGCTCCCATTGTGCACGCTGGACGAGCACTTCGCATTCGGCGAGCTGCACTGGATGCACGATCGCGCGCACCTGATGCCGGCGTTCCTCCTCGGCGCGCCGACGAGCATGCTCGGCCTCGATCGGGCCTCGGTCGACGCCTTCCGCGGGAGGTCGGCCTAACGAGCTACTGAGGAGTGACTCGTAGTATCCGTCGATGCGGAGCAGCTCTTCCTGCAATCGTTGTTGCGCGTCTTCACGAAGACGCGCAACCTTGGGCTCGATGGATGCACGCAGACTCGCCAACGCAACGGAAATCAGGTTGCCGATTGGTCGCGTTGGCGCGCGCGGGAGATCTGAACTCTCGGAAAGGTCAAAACCGAATGCAGAACGGTCGCTGAGCTCGGGATGAGTCACTGCGACTGCGCATTTCGTGTCGATCTCCGCGGGGATGGCGACACCCGTTGCCGCATCGATGAAGCTGCTCTCGAGCAAGTGCTCCTCGAGGTTGCCTCCGGCGCGAATGACGACGCGCGCCAGTACACGAACGACGCTGTGCCACGCGACGTCGACGCGTGCGGCGTCAGCACTGCCATTCGTGATCGGCACGCGCAACTCAGCCACGTCCGCGCCCGGCGCCTGCTCGGGTGGGAGCTGTCCATGGAACGCGCGACTTCCGCGCGACCTGATCGCGGACACGAGTTGATCGACGAACGCGCTGCCGAGAACTGCGATCTCGGCCTCCGGCTCGTGCTGGAGGGCGTCGAGCGTGAAGGCAATCCGTAGCGCCGAGCGATTGCGGAACCACTTTCGCTCCGCATTAGGCAGCCGTAGCTCGACGAGCGCTTCGGCAATGTTGACCAGCTGCGCGCCGACGAGCGAGACGTATCGCTCGAGGAGCGGGCGGATTCTCGCGTCGACTAAAGGCTCATGAGGGTCGGGATTGACAAAGCCATCCGTCGCGTCATGCGGCGGTTGCACTGACGTCATCGGCCGCCGAGCGCGAGCGGCGCCTCGACATCGGCTGAAACGTCGACGAGTGTCATCGGAAGGCGATCCGCCTGGACCGTTAGGCGAACCGCCCGGCCCGTTCCGGTGACGCCGGTGAGCAGCGTCAGCGGGCCGTAGTCGGGATGAGCTCCTGCGTCCTCGGGTTCGGCGGTGTGCTCGAGTGCTTCGAGAATCTCGCCGACATGGAGACCGATGCGCTGGCGCTTCGCATCGACGCCGCGCGCGAGCTGGAGATGATTGGTACCATAGCCGAGTCGAACGCGGGCAGGAACGGTAAGCTGGCGGAATTCGCGCTCCAGTCTTTGGGCGCTGTCTTCCGCCGCGATATCGGAATTGAGTTTCTCCTGTCGAACACCGGCTTCGCGGCTCGCAACAATCTCGTCGCCGATGGCTTGAACGCGCTCGTCGAACACGTCGTCTGACGGGGCACTCAGCCACGCATCGGCGAGGCGGTCCTCGAGCGCATCCGCGCCGCCGAAATCGCCGAGGATGACGTCGAGCTCACCGATCACAAGCTCGAAGAGCTTGATCTTCTGATCGAGGAGTCGAAGCACGTGTGCTTCGATGGTGTCGCGCGCGGCAAAGTTGATGATGTGCGCCTCGCGCGTCTGGCCGATCCGGTGGATGCGGCCGATGCGCTGCTCAACGACCATCGGATTCCAGGGGAGCTCGTAGTTCACGAGCCGATTACAGAATTGCAGATTCAGACCCTCGGTCCCGGCGCGCGTCGCGACAAAGACGGCTTCAGGGTCTTCCCTGAACGCGGTGAGCTTCTTGGCACGCTCGTTCATCGATAGAGCGCCCGAGTACACAATCGGCTTTCGTCCGTGCTGCCTAACGTGGTCGGCGATGAGCTGTAGCGTCGGGAGGTGCTCGCTGAAAACGATGAGCCGCTCCTGATTCTCGGCGAGAACGCGCCCGAGCTGCTGAAGCTTCGCATGCGTGGTGATCCGCCGCGCGTCGGCGGCGAGCTCGCGAGCGCGCATGCGGTACCCAGGCGTAATGAGCTCGCCGAGCGAGAGCCGTTCCAGTGAATCGGCGAGGGCTACCGACGACGAGCAAAGCCGTTGGGAAAGGCGCGTGAGCTCCAACTGAAGAATTCCTTTCCCCGTTCTCTGCTTTCGACGCCGGCGGTCCTGCGTAACTTCCTCTTCGCTCGGTGTGACGAAACCCTCGCGATAGAGCTCGCGCAAGAACGCTGCGGTCTCGAGGTACAGCGTTGCCTCGGGTGGAGTGAGCTCGATCGATGGGTGCGTTGGGCGACGCGGAGGAAGCTCGAGAGCCACCGCAACGCTCGCACGACGCGTGCGGACCATCACTTCCGCAGTGAGCTCTCTCAGGGCCTCGACATTTCTCGGCTTCCGCTTGTCGCCCGATGCCATGTGCCGGTGCTTGAAGTCTCGCCACGTACCGAGCTGTCCGGGTCGGAGCAAAGTGACGAGGTTGTAGAGCTCGCGGAGATCATTCTGCAACGGCGTCGCGGTGAGCAGCAGCAGATAGTTGCGATCGATCTTCTGGATGAACTTGTATCGAGCCGCGTTGTGATTCTTTACCTTGTGCGCCTCGTCGATGATCACGAGATCCCAACGATGACGCAGTATCCCCTTCGCGTGTCGCTCGCTGATCGCGCGATCGTAGGAGATGATCGCCTTGGTAACACGTCGCCAATCGTCGGGCGCAGTCGGCGTTTCGAACCGCTCGAAGAATTTGCTCTCGAGCTCTCCCTGCCACTGAATCACCAAGGAAGCCGGTGTCAGGATCAACACTCGGCGCGCGAGACCGCGCACTGTCAGTTCCTTGAGGATGATGCCGGCTTCAATCGTCTTGCCGAGTCCGACTTCGTCGGCGAGAATAGCTCGGCCGCCCATATGGCGAAGGACGCTGCGGGCGACTTCAATTTGATGTGGGAGCTCCTTGATCGTGTTCGCGTCGAGCGTAATCAGGCGATCGAACCCAGGCGCGAGCGCGATTCGCTCCGCTTCGCGACGCAACGCGGCCCACTCCGCGGAAACTGGCGAATGGGTTACCTGACTCGTGAATTCGGCGAGCGAGTGCTCGTCGACGGTCCAGAGATCGGTACGTTCTACGGAGGCGCTCATTCCTACGGGTCTAAACGCGGAAGACATGATTCCAGCTCACTTGGCAACTTGCCATCCGTGGCAAGGTTTCGGTAGCGAGCGAAGGATCTACTGCCCCCTTGTTATAGGTACGCCGCCAACACGGCACATTGACGAGTATGAAGACATCGCACTCCGCAGTTAGGGCTGGTCGCGTCTGCAGGGCGAGCCTTGCCCTGGCGTTCGCTCCGTCGCTCGTCGCGCAAACCGTCGACACGGTTCGGGTCGTGTACCCGGCAGCGAAGTGCGCAAGCTGCGTGACCTGGAATGAACCGCGGAGCCCGTTCAAGATCTTAGGCAACACGTACTACGTTGGGACGGCGGGACTGTCATCGATCCTGATAACGTCGGCGAATGGCCACGTGCTCATCGATGGTGCGCTGCCGCTCTCGGCGCCGCTCATCGAGGCGAACATCCGCGCGCTCGGCTTCCGTGTCGAGGACGTGCGACTGATCCTGAACTCACACGCGCATTACGATCACGCCGGTGGAATTGCCGCGATCCAGCGCGCTTCCGGCGCTCGCGTCGCCGCGCTGCCCTGGAGCGCGGCGGTTTTGGAGCGCGGCGAGTCGGACAACCGCGACCCGCAATTCGGTGTCGTCAATCCTTATCCTCCGGTGCGCGACGTCCAGCGCATTCAGGATGGCGACACGCTGCGTGTCGGTTCGCTGGCGCTCACCGCGCATTTAACGGCCGGGCACACGCCATCGGGGACGAGCTGGACATGGCAATCGTGCGAGCAAGGGCGCTGCGTCAACATTCTCTATGCCGACAGCCAGAGCCCTGTCTCGGCAGATAGTTTCTACTTTACTCACAACTCGACATATCCAACCGTCGAGTCGGACTTCGAGCGCGGATTGAGCGTTCTTGAACAGCTGCCGTGTGACATACTGCTCACGCCGCATCCGGGCGTGTCGAGCCTCTTCGAGCGTGTCGCCGCCAGGGATTCGGGATCGGTCTCTGCTCTTATCGATCCGGCGGTCTGCGCACGCTTCGTCGAAGCGGCGCGTCGCGACGTGACGGCACGGATGGCTCGCGAGCGGGCGGCGCACGATTCGGTGCCGTGATGAGTGGCGAGTGGTTAGTGGCGAGTGCTCGCACTGACCACTCGCCACTCGGTACTCATCATCTCGCCGAGTATGTTTGGCCACCATGAAGAAGGGACGTACGGATGCAACAGACAAGGCCGGATACTACTGATCGCTCCGTGATCACACGCAACTCCTCACGCAACGAGCCGTGATAATGTTGTGAACGGCACACCGATCGGGTTCGTGGCTCGTGGCCGATTGAGGTCGTTCACAAAGTCCGTCCCGGCTCATTGCGAGTGGAGTTCGGATTCCCGCGAGGAGCGATCCGTCGCACCCGTTGCAACCGTCGGATCCGTACCACCCCTCTTCATGGTGGCCACCTCGGCGCGCCACTCTCGCCACCATGACAAAGGTGGTACGGATGCAACAGACAACGCCGGCTGCTACTGATCGCTCCGCGATCACACACAACTCCTCACGCAACGAGCCGGTGATAATGTTGTGAACTGCACACCGATCCGGTGCGAGGCTCGTGGCCGACCGAGGCCGTTTCACAAAGTTCGTCACGGCTCGTTGCGAACGCCAGTTCGGGTTCGCACGAGGAGCGATCAGTCGGACCCGTTGCCTCCGTCGGATCCGTACCACCCCTCTTCATGGTGGCTACCTCGGCGCGCCAGTCGGGCGACAATGATGAAGGTTGGAGAGAGGGAAGGAGTTCTTGGTTAGTCGTGAACCGTTAGGTCGGTCACAAGCATGCACCCCGGCGCATGAGTGATCGCGAACGGCATCCTCGCATTCGCGATCGCGGCCTGAGGTGTCACACCACAGGCCCAGAAAACAGGAAGTTCATCCGCAGCAATCGGTACCCCATCACCATAGTCCGGGGATGAGATATTGCTAATGCCAATCTGTTCGGGATCACCGAAGTGGACCGGAGCGCCGTGCGCTTCAGGGAAGCGTGCCGAAATCGCGATCGCGCGCTGCGCGTCGGCCGCGGTGAGGGGACGCATCGACACGACAAGCGGGCCGGCGAACGGCCCGGCGGGTTCGCAAGCGATGTTCGTACGGTACATGGCGACGTTCCTCCCCGCCGCGAGGTGCTTGAGCTTAATGCCGGCGGCGGTCATGGCATCCTCGAACGTGAACGAGCATCCGAGGACGAAGCCAACGAGATCCTCGCGCCAGAGATGTGAGATATCGTTCACCTCCCCTGCCAACCCGCCGTTGCGCCAGACGCGGTAACGCGGCAGATCGGTTCGGAGATCGAGGTCGGCGCCGAGAGCTGGCACGTTAGGCATCCCCGGCGCGGTCACGCCGATCACGGGGCAGGGCTTTGGATTCAGCTCGCAAAAGCGTGTGAAGTCAGCCGCGTACTCGTTAGGTACGATGACGAGATTCCCCTGCACAAAGCCCGGAGCGAGGCCCGCGGTGACGCCGCTGAGCGTGCCCGCTCTCGCCGCGAGCCGGACCTCGCGTCCGTTCACGCTTCCAGTGGTCGAGCGCGCGTCTCGGGGAGGAGAAACGCCGCGATGCCCATGAGGCTGTAGGCGATCGTCGCAAAGATCGCGATGGCGAGCGACAACGGCATCGTCGCCGAGATATAGCCTACGAGCGCGGGAAAGGTTGCGCCAATGCCCCGACCGAAATTATATGCGAATCCCATCGCCGAGCCGCGAACCCGAGTAGGAAAGAGCTCGGCGAAGAAGGAGCCCATTCCCGCGAAATAACCGGCGGAGACGAAGCCGAGCGGGAAGCCGAGGACCCAGAGGACGCCGTTCGTGACGGGAGCGCGCGTGTAGACGAGGCTCATCACGAGCGCGCCTGCCGAGAAGAGCAAAAAGAGCTTGCGTCGGCCGATGCGATCGGAGAGCCACGCGCCGGTGAGATAGCCGGTGAAGGCGCCGCTGATCAGGAAGGCGAGATAGCTCGTCGAGCCGACGATCGTTAGGTGTCGTTCCGTCTGAAGAAACAGCGGCAGCCAGGTGTTCACCGCATAATAGCCGCCCTGCGCGCCAGTGCCGAGGAGCGCGGCGAGCGCGGTCGTCTTGAGAAGGCTGGGCGAAAAGATCTCCCAGATCGAGCCCATCGATGCTGTCCGTGCCGCTGCCGCAAGCGGCGGCTCTTGCACGAAGCGCCGCACGAACAGGACGTAGAGCGCGGGCACGAAGCCTAACGCGAACATCCATCGCCACGCCTGTTGGTCGGGCACAAGCGAGTAGACGATCGCTTGAAGGAGCACCGCGCTGCCCCAGCCGATGGCCCAGCCGGATTGCACGCAACCCACGGCGCGTCCACGATAACGCGGACGGATCGTCTCGCTCATGAGCGCCGCGCCCGCGGTCCACTCGCCGCCGAAGCCGAATCCGAGGAGGGCACGAAAGACTGCGAGTTGAGTAAAGCTCTGAGCGACCGCCGACAGGAGGCTGAACAGCGCGAACCACAACACAGTGATTTGCACGGCGCGAACGCGCCCCATATGGTCGGACACGTAACCCGCGATCCAGCCGCCAAACGCCGAGCAGAGCAGGGTCGCGCTGATGGTGAGTCCCGCGGCCCCACGATCGACATGCCAGAGCGCGATCACGGTGCCCAGCACGAGGGTGTAAATCGTGAAGTCGAGCCCATCGAGCGCGTAGCCGAGCGCGCACGCGAACATGGTGCGACGCTCGGGCGCCGTCATGGCGCGATAGAACGTGATCAAGCCCGAGTCGTTAGTCGCTGAGTCGGCGGCGGCCGGCCCGGAAGCTGCAGCAGCGATGAGGTCGTTCACGGCCACGAACGTACATCGTGGACGCGGTCGACACCATGGCGCGGGGAACCATGGCACATTCGAGTATGCCAGCCGTAGCGACGGACGCGGTGCGCTCGAACCGGTCGCCCAATTTCGTTAGGCGCGCCGGTGTCGTGCTTGCGACCTTCTCCTTCTCGATGGCCCTCGCGATCGGCACGTCGTGTGCGCCGCCGCCGGAGCCTCGGCAGCCACTGTTCCCTTAACCCGTCGGCTCGACTCAATAGAGGAGGCGAGGGCCCGCGACAGCAGCCTCGCGTGGCGCGTCGATCATTTTGTCACACCCGCTTTGCACGGACCCTTCCCGCGGCCCAAGCTTCCCGCTGGCGCTGACTCGAACGATGCGGCGGCGTACAACAGGCTCGGAGACAGCGTCGGCTTCCGCCAACAAGGCCTCGCGGATCGCGCGTTCTACTGGGCGACCCGCCTGGATCCGACGATGGCCGACGCCTACTACGCCCGTTGGGACCTGCGCTCCCATGGTAGCGGCCTTTTTCTGTATCCCGATGACACCGTGCGGCGTGGACCGAAACCGTCGCCTAACGATGCTGTCGATTCGCTCCGCGTCATCTCGTTCATGCTCGATCCGTTCCTCGATGCGGCGATCGACATTCCTGTCCAGATCAGGAACCTCAAGGAGTGGCAAGCGGATCGGGACCCGGCCACGTCGGGACTCTGGGCGTACGCCATGGGCAACTACACCAAGGCGGTGAAGAAATTTGCCGAGGGTATCCGGAAGAAGCCGCAGTACGTGGGACTCCACTTCCCGCGCGCGTTCGCCTGGGTGCACTTGCAGGAGAGCGACAGTGCGGTTGCCGACCTCACCGCGCTCATCAATCGAATCGAGCGCATCGAGGATTCCACGGTTACTCCCTATCTCTCGAAAGAGTTTCTGTACTACGCGATCGGCATGTTGCGGGGCGGCCAGAAGCGCTTTCCCGAAGCGCGCGCCGCATACGACGGAAGCGCAGCACCCATAGCGCCGCGTCGCCGTTAGTGATTGCGGACAACGCGCGAAAAGAGCGCGACGAAGACCATTGCTACGCCGAGCACGACGAAGCCGCCGTTTCCAGTGCGCAACGTAAGATCCACTTCGATCGGCGGCCGCCGGACCAACTGATTGATCACGCCCAGCACGCACAGCATCCCCCCAAACGCGGCGATTGCCTTGGTGGTTGGAAAGTGGGGTTCCGGTCGGCGTGCTTCGCTCCTTCGAGACGATGACGCCCAGCGCCATAGCAGGAGCAATCCAACCAAGAGCGGAGCAATCGCCGAGCTCACGACCACGGTGCGAAGGAACGCTCCCGACGAGGAGCCCGGGCCGAAGTCGACCGCCGCACCGCCGATGAGCGGAGCGGCCAGGTGGTGGTATCGATAGATCTCGAGATAGAAAGTGAACCAGCCCAAAAACCACATAACGCCGCCGACCCATGTCGCGTATCTGAGCGCGTGTTGCGTTGACTGGAGATTTTGACGAGAGCTGTTGAGCATCTGCGAGCGAACGTCTACCGGTCGGTGCTCGTAGAATCACGACTCTTGCGCGGTCGAGATAATGAGAATTCGAAGGGCATCGTCATGAGCTGTCGTACCGCGCGGTCGCCTACTTTCGCCGGGTAGAACTTCCAGGCTCCG
>JANWKK010000060.1 GCA_025451425.1 Gemmatimonadaceae bacterium | reverse complement strand
GGCCTCGAGCACATCTTCCTCAAGCTCACCGGCGAAAATGCGGCCCGCGAACTGGTCGCAGTTCTCAATGCGTAGTGAGTTGAGCATGGCGGGCGCAGCGGACACGGAGCCAGTCGGCGTACCGAACCCGGGACTTCTTCATTTATTGCTACCGAAGTACCTAACGGCAAAGTCGCGCGCGCTCGCCGGTGAGCGTGGTCGAACGGCACGCTGGCTCGTCCTCGGCATATTCGGCGTTCTCTTCTGGGCGTTCATCTTCGGCGTTGTGTTTCGGCTGTTGAGGTACTTCCGCGGCGTGCAAGAGATCGGACCGCTACTCGCGGGAAAGCTGCTTGGACTCATCCTGATCGGGTTCTTCTCGATCCTCCTACTGTCGAACGTCATCACGGCGCTGTCGAGCTTTTTTCTCGCGCGCGACCTCGATCTCCTCGTCGCAGGCCCGGTCGATTGGCTCAAGCTCTATGGCGCGAAGCTGCTCGAGACGCTCGTGCACTCGAGCTGGATGGTGCTTCTGATGGCCGTGCCGCTTTTTGCGGCATACGGCGTCGTGTTTTCCGGCGGCTACTTCTTTCCGCTGGTCGTCGCTGCGCTGCTGATTCCCTTCCTCGTCATTCCGGCGGCGATCGGTGCAGCGATCACGCTGCTGCTCGTCAACATTTTTCCGGCGCGGCGAACGCGAGACATCCTGAGCGTGATCGCGATCCTGACGGCAAGTGGCATCGTGCTCCTGTTCCGGCTCGTTCGTCCCGAGCGTTTCGCCAAACCGGAGGGCTTTCGTTCGCTCGTCGACTTCATCACGCTCCTGCGAACGCCGACGTCACCGCTTCTGCCGAGCGAATGGGTGCAACGCGCGACTTTAGCATGGCTGACCTACAAGATCGATCTGCTGCCCTGGTACCTCCTGTGGACAACCGCGGCGGCCGTCGTCGTTCTCGGCGCGCTGCTGCACTGGCGCCTCTATCCACAAGGATTCAGTAAGGCGCAGGAGAGCGCTGAGCGCTGGGCGCGCGGCACGCTGCTTCGACGATTCGCGGACTGGGCACTGGCGCCGTTAGGCGTGCTTCGTCGCGAGCTCGTGCTGAAGGAGCTGCGGGTCTTCTTCCGTGACACGACACAGTGGTCGCAGCTGCTGCTGCTCGCGGTACTGGTCGTTGTGTATGTCTTCAACATCAAGTACCTGCCGCTCAAGGGCGACGGCATGACGTTTTTCCTGCGCAATGTCGTGCCCTTTCTGAATCTCGTCCTCGCCGGTTTTGTGCTCGCGTCGATTGCCGCGCGGTTCATTTTCCCTGGAGTGAGCCTGGAAGGGCGGACGCTGTGGCTGCTGCGATCGAGCCCAATGTCTGTTCGCGACCTGCTCTGGTCGAAGTTCTGGGTTGGTACGTTGCCGCTGCTGACCCTGGCGCTGGTCATCGTCGGCGTGACGGACTATCTGCTGCAGGTCAGTACGTTCATGTTCCTCGTGTCAGTGCTGACGATCGCCGCAATGACGCTCGCGCTCGCTGGGCTCGCGCTCGGGTTCGGCACGCTGTTCCCACAATTCGAGACCGAGAACGCGGCGCAGATCCCGACGTCCTTCGGCGGTCTGCTCTTCATGATGGCAGCTGTCGCCGTGATCGGCGGCGTCGTCGTGCTCGAGGCGCGTCCCGTGTACGGCTATCTGAGCGCCCGCGCTTTTGGGGGCCCAAAAGACCTCACGGAAATGGTCCTCGGCTTCGGGCTAGCCGGTGCGCTATGTCTCGGTTCGACACTCGTCCCAATTCGAGTCGCGCTGCGGCGGCTTAGCTCGATCGAGAGATAGGAACGGCGCAGCGGCTGCCCCACGACTGCCTGACGCGGGCTGCGCTCTTAGCGCGTCCACCTGTGACCGCTCGCTGGCACGCAGGGTCGATGCTGTCAGGCCACGGTTTCTCGTGCGCCCCCACCCACCCTTTCGGAGGAAGTTGCATGAAGCGCCTCACCATTGCCGCGGTTGCCGCGGCTCTGATGCTCGCTGTTGCCCCACGGGTTCACGCCCAGGCCACGCAGCAGGCAAAGCCAGACACGACTGCCGCGGCCAAGAAGGCTGGTACGAAGAAGGCGTCGGCCAAGAAGTCAGCGTCCACCACCGCCGCTGCCCCAAAGGCTGAAGCGTCGACCAAGACCGCCAGCACCAAGTCCAAGAAGGCCAAGAAGTCGTCGAAGGCCAAGGCCGACACGACCGCGAAGAAGAGCGAATAAGTTCTTACTTCGTTCGCGAAAAAGCCCCGGGCGTTCTCACGTCCGGGGCTTTTCTCATCTTCAGCATCTGCTCAAGCGGCGAGCCGATGGCCGCACGCGGCGCAGAATCGTGCTCCGGCTTCGTCAACTCGCCGCCCGCACTGCTCGCACGCTCCCGCGAGATAGCGACCGCATTCGGAGCAGAAGATCGCGTCAGGCTCCGGTCGAGGGCCGTGCGCTGCGCAGGTCGGCCGCGCGGCGCGATACGCGCGAATCGCCGCTTCCACGTCGTCGGCGTCGCCGCCTACAGCGTCGACATCGGAGGCCCCTGTGCGACGCATAACAGCCAATGCCTGACGAGTGTACTGCTCCTTGAGCTGCGCATAATCTGCTTCGGAGAGCTTGCCGGTCGCGCGATCGAACTCGATCTCACGGAGCGCAGCGACGGCGACGTCGTCAGTCAACGCTTCGGCGCGGAACGCGGCAACCGGTCGGCCTCGCTCCACCTCGAAGAAGAGCGGATAGAGCACAAAGGCTAGCGCGCCAATGGCGAGCGCAGTCCCGACGACCAGCGCGATGACTGCCGCGCTCATCGATCGTCGCGCACGGCAGCGTCGAGCCGCGCCATCTCGTCGTCCGTCGCACCCTCCGGACGCACTGATTTGCTGGGTGCGACGACCGCCGGCCGAGAGGTCTTCCGCCAGTTGCGAAGTACGATAGCGACGAAGGTTGCGCCGCCTGCCAGCGCGATGAACGGTGCCATCCAGCCCAGCAGATTGAATCCGCTGGCCGACGGCGCCATGAGCACTCGCTCACCGTACGTTCCAACGAATGCATCGATGATCTCTTGCGCGCTATATCCGCCCGAGACCAGCGCCATCACGTCACGATGCATCGATGGCGAAACCTGGCAGCTGAAGTCAGTCGTGCGGCAGGTGTACACGTCGAGCGTGCACCCGCACTGGCATCGGATTCGATGTTCGAGCTCGTCCCGTTCGGCGGCGCTGACCACAACGCGTGCCCCCGGTTTCGGTGGCAGCCGCACGGGTCGAGACGCCTGTTGGTCCATCGCGAACAGATTCGATGAATCGACTCCGCTCGGAGCCTGCGGCGCTTGAGGCGCTTGCGGCGCCTGCGCGCCCACCGAGCGGCTCACGAGTCCGGCGAATGCGGACGCACCCGCGGCGCCCGCGACGACACGAACAAGAAAGTCCCGACGCTCCATCAACAAATACTCAACTCAAACCGTAGCGGCTATGGCCGGCTCTGAGCGGGCCGGCGCGAGAACGGACACGTAGCCTGCCTGACGTACGCGACGCCGCTCCGCTTGCGGCCACATGACGATTAGTCCGCCGATCGCCATCAGCGCGCCGCCCAGCCAGACCCACACGACGAGTGGATTGAAGGTCACGCGCAGCTCGGCGACGTCGCCCCGGACACCGGCGAGCACGACATAGGTGTCCAGCTTCGCCGTCGTACGGATCCCGACCTCGGTCGACGGCTCGAACGTCGGCCGCTCCGCACTGTCGAAGTACTGGCGCTTCTCCGATTTGATGAATCCCGTCGGCTGCCCGTCGCGGAACGTCTCGAGCGCGACGGACGTGACCATTCGATTTTCACGCTTGTCCGTCGACGCGCCCTGGCTCACGAAGCGCCAGTGGTGGCCATACGGATCCTTCGTCTCGAATTCCTGGCCGGTGCGGAGCGTGATGTCGTACTCGCTCTTGAAGGCGAGGCCGGCGAACGCCGCGAAGAGCATCACGATTCCGGCGTGCACGATGTAGCCACCGTATCGTCGTCGATTTCGTGCCACGAGCCGAACGAATCCGACGGGAATGCTTTCACCGTGGATCGCGTGCCGTGCCGACACACCCTTGTAGAACTCCTGCAGGATCGTCGCGGCGACGAATGCAGCGAGCGTGTAGGTAACGATCGCGTAGCCGCGGCTCATGCCCAACGCGGCGAGCAGCGCTCCGAACACGAGGCCGCTCGCTGCCGGGAGCGCGAACTGACGCTTGAGATTCGCCGTCGACGCCTTGCGCCAGGCGATGAGCGGGCCAATTCCCGTAAGCGCGAGCAGGAGCAATCCAAGCGGCCGATTCACGGCATTGAAGAAGGGCGGACCAACCGTGATCTTCTGGCCGCGGACCCATTCCGACAGAATCGGGAACAGCGTCCCCCACAGCACCGCAAAGGCAATCCCGACGAGCACGAGGTTGTTGTAGAGGAACGCTGCCTCTCTGCTCACCATGCTCTCGAGCTCCGCCTTCGTCTCGAGATTTTTCAGACGCGTCGCGACGAGATAGATGGTCGTGCCGGTCGCCAGGAAGAAGAAAGCGGCGAACCACGACCCAACCGGGGACTGGGCAAATGAGTGGACACTTTCAATCACACCGCTCCGTGTGATAAAAGTGCCGAAGATTGACAACAGGAACGTGACCACGACCAACACGACGTTCCACTTCCGTAGCATCCCGCGCTTTTCCTGAACCATGATCGAGTGCAGGAACGCGGTGCCGGTAAGCCACGGCAGGAACGACGCATTCTCGACCGGGTCCCACGCCCAGTAGCCGCCCCACCCGAGCTCGACGTAGGCCCACCACATGCCCAGTACGATACCGCACGTCAGGAAGAACCACGACAACAGCGACCACCGCCGAACGACAGCCAGCCATTCGGCGTCGAGTCGACGCGTGATGAGCGCTGCGATGGCGAACGCGAATGGAATCGCGGTCGCCACATAGCCCAGATACAGGTTGGGTGGGTGGATCGCCATGCCCGGATTCTGGAGCTGCGGGTTCATGCCGCGTCCATCCATCGGCGTCCAATCGAGTCGCGCGAAGGGATTCGCCTTGAAGCATGTCGTAGCAAGGAAGAAAACGAGAATCGCGCCTAACGTGCCCGCCGCGTATGGCAGCAGTGCGCGGTTACGCTCCCGGTTGCCGTAGATGGCGATCGCCGAGTAGAGCGAAAGGATCAACGCCCAGAAGAGCATCGACCCGGCCTGACCGCTCCAGAATGCCGTGAAGACGTAGACGTTCGGCATGTTGGCGCTGATGTGGCCGGCCACGTACTCGAGAGAGAAATCGCGCGACAGCAGTGCCGTCCACAATCCGATCGACGCCGCGAGAACCATCGCGAACGTGGCATAGATCGCGCGTCGACCGCTCGCGATCAGGTCATCACGTCGGAGCGCACCACCCGCGAAGGAGACCGTCGTCGCCCACGCCGCCATCAGCAGCCCGACCCAGAGCGCGAGTTCGCCAATGAGAATCAAGCGCTTGGTCTCCCGCCTGCCGTCTTATAGCCCGGCGTCTCACGGTATTTCTCGGGCGCATTCTCGTATCGCGACGCGCATTTCGCGAGCAAGGTCGTCGCGCGGAAGGTTCCGTCGCGTCCCATTCGGCCTTCGACCACCACGTCGACGCTGTCGGTGAACGTGTCGGGCGCGATTCCGCGGTACACGACCGGGAACGTTTTCGCGCCATCGGTCACGCGGAACGCGTACTCGCGTCCACCCGGATCTCTCTGAATCGAGCCAGGGACGACGCGCGCTCCGACCTTCACGCCAACGTCACGGAATGTCGAATCCGCCCTCAGCTTCGCCGAAAGCTCCGTCGGCGTGAGATAGTAGACGCCCGTCTGCTTGATCGAGCTCGCCATCAAATAGCCGACCGGTCCGAGAACCAGCAGCCCACCGAGTAGAAACTTCGTTCGCGCTTTCATCGTCGCAATTCGTTAGGTACGCCTAGCTCAGACATTAGCCGCGTCGTTCGCCGGCGAGACGACGCACGCGTGCCATCACCGACTCCAAATCGGCTTCGGCTCGCGCGCGTTCCTCGTGACTCCACACGCCAATGTTGCGATTCATCTGCCGCACTCGCTCCAGCATTTCTTCGATCAGCCGTCGCAGCTCGGGGTTCGACCTCCGGTCGTGCAATGACTCACTCGACGGCTGCTCATGAGAAGGGACCGGACCTGGCGGCTTTGTCATGGCGTCCGAACGGGTTGAGGAATCAACGGTTAGTGCCGAGGCCGTCGATTCTCCCACCTCGACCAATATAAGGCAAGCACCTGATAGCCGAATTTCAACGAACGGAATGCTGCAACACAAGCGTCGCCGAGGCCGCGCCCGCCGCGTCCCACGTCAAGTCTCGAAGGCTTGGGGTTCCGCCGCTGTGCGCGTCCCAAAGCTCCTTCCCAACGCTCACCGCCGCCGTGATCCCTGTCGCCGCGGCGAGCGACGTGCCGTGGCTGGCACCGGTCGCCCGGGCTGCGCTATAGCCGACACTTTGTACGAACGCTCCCATGAAAAAATGCTTGACCTTATCGACGCCAAACCAGCTGTCTCCCCCCGGATGGTCACCGGGACCGTGCAGCTGAAGGACGAGGAGGAGTCGAAGCATTCAAGCAACGTTGCGTGTCGAGGTCTCTCGAATGACACCGAGCTCCGCGAGGCGTGCACTGATCAGCTGGAGTGCGCGTGACAGAAGCGATCCATGATTGCCCTGATGGATCCAACTGCTTGCGCCTGAGGGATGCGGTAACGGTATCGCCAGGCAGTGGCCGCCACCGTGGTCGATGTCGTGTACGCGTCCGACGAGCTCCTCGAGGCTGCGACGAGGTAGAAAGCGCTCGATGGCCAGTCGACCCACTGGCACCAACAGACGCGGTCGCACGAGTTTGAGCTCGCTTTCGAGCCAACTTGCGCAGTTTGCGCGCTCGCTAGGCGACGGAACGCGATCGCCCCGACCGCTCGGGCTCGGTCCCGGATAACATCGCGTGATCGCAGCGATGTAGATGTGTTCGCGCGCCATCGTCTCGTTCAGCCCAGCGCGCTCGAGCCATCGAAAGAGCGTCTTTCCCGCTCGACCAGCGAATGCGCGCCCGCCGCCACTCTCCACTTTTCCAGGAGCCTGCCCGACGAGCATCACGCGAGGCCGGTGCGCCAGAGAGACGATGGGCTGCACATCGCCGAGCTCGCACCGCCGACAAGCGGCGAGCGCTTGGCAGTGCTTCTCCAGTTCGCGATCGAGCTTCGTCTGCCTAACGGTCATACGAATCGGTACGGCGGTCGGTGAATCCCCTGGTCGGTGACGATCGCCGTCACCAGCTCTGCGGGCGTGACGTCGAACGCTGGATTATAGATGCATACACCGTCTGGCGCGGTCCGCTTCTCCCCGACCTGTGTGACTTCCCGTGCGCTTCGCTGTTCGATGACGATCTCGCCGCCGCTCGCGGTCGCTGGATCCAGCGTCGAGGTCGGGGCAGCGACGACGAACGGCACGCCGTGATAGCGCGCCGTGATCGCCAGATTGTAGGTCCCGATCTTGTTTGCGACGTCACCGTTCGCCGCGATGCGATCGGCGCCGACGATACAGAGATCGATTCCGCGCTCGCGCATAAGCGAGGCCGCCATGCCGTCGGTGAGTACGGTGACGGAAATGCCGGCGCGCTGGAGCTCCCAGGCAGTGAGACGGCTGCCCTGAAGGAGCGGCCGCGATTCATCGACGAAGATCTC
>JANWKK010000059.1 GCA_025451425.1 Gemmatimonadaceae bacterium | reverse complement strand
TAACACCTAGCACCCAACACCCAGCATCCAGCACCCAGCACCCAGCACCTAGCACCTAGCACCTAGCACCTAGCACCTAGCACCTAGCACCCAGCACCCAGCACCCAGCACCCTTACGCCTCTTAACCCTTGAGCAGCCTAACGTTGCCGGAACCGCTCTCGATGCGGATCTGGCCGCGGCCGTCGCCGATTTTGCCGACGACGTGACGCTTCTCGAAGCGTGTCACTTGCACGGCGAAATCAGTATCGATGCCGCCGCTTCCGGTCTCGATGTCCACGTTTGCATTGAGTGACTCGGGCAGCCGCACAGTGACGCCACCCGAGCCCGCGTCGACCTTCAGCTGCTCGACGTTCGTCAGCAATTCGAGCTCCGTCCCACCGCTTCCCGCGTCGACGTCGACGCGGCTGGCGCGCACGCGCTCGAGTCGCACACCTCCCGAACCAACGTCGGCTTTCAAGTCCCCGACGTCGATGTCGCGACCCTGGATCGATCCAGATCCCGTGTCCATGCGCAAGGTCTGCCCGCGCACACCGGCAATCGTCACCGAGCCGGAACCCGTATCGAGATCGACATCTCCCTGCGCGTCGGTAAGCGAGACGCTACCCGAGCCAGTGCTGAGCGAGAGGCGGCCACGCGTACGCTCGGCGGTGATCGTCGCGGCGTGAACGTCGACGGCGAGATCAGCGTCGACCGTCGTTATGCGCGCTTCACCGACGGCATTGTGAACGACAATGTGCTGGCCGCGCGGCACGATCACGCGGAGATCGGCCCACGCCTCGAGGCCCGAGCCAGACGCGCTGACCTCGACGCGGTTGTTCTCACGACCCGATGCGCCCCGCGCGCGTTCATCTCCCCATGTACCGTCGTCTCGCACGCTGATCGTCGTGTGATCGCCGCGATTCAGCTCTGGATACACCACTCGATCCGCCGGGTACATCACGCGTAATGCCTCACGATCGCCGATCGTGCCTTGCTCGATGCGGAGCTCACGCGCATCGCGACCACCGCGCGTGATCTCGACGATCACATCCGATCCACTTCCGGATTCGACTCGCAACCGGCCGGCGATGTTGTAGATCGCGACGACGTCACCGGAAAGGGTGCGACGCTCCGCCTGCGCAGCGAGGGGCGAGTTGACATACGCAACCGCGGTTGTCGCAACGAGTGCAGTGAAGAGGGATGATCGAATGGCGAGCATGGCTCTCGACGTGGGGTGAGTGATGCAGCACCAACGTCGAGTAAGACAGCGGAAGCGTGACGACGGTTGGAAAATCGCGTCAGTCTACGTTCTCGATCGCCCAGGTCCAGTACACGCAGTCCTCAGCAGTCATGTTCCCACGTGGGGCGATACGGGCGTCATGATATCCATACTGGCCGATATCGAGGAGATACTGGGCGCGCGAGAGGAGCGTTCCGCGGCAGACGCGATCCTCGGTGGCAGGGCTGTCCAACTCCGCCTGTAGGCGAGCCAGTAACTCGCCTGCAACGTGAGGCGGAATGCGATGCCGCTCCGAGGGGTAGACGAAGCCAAACAGTACCAGGTTGAGCAGCAGCATCTGCCACTGCTGCTCGAAGCGCTGCATCAGGCGCGCCCAATCGATGCCTTCGGCGCACGAGCGAAGGATGTGCATGATGTCGGCGCCATCGTATCGCTCGCGCTCCAAAACGAAGGATTTCTGCCAGAGCAGCTCCTCGACCGGCGCGATCTTTACCGGCATGCCGAGCACTTCTGCTTCGACGGCGTGAGCGAACCAATCATCATCGACGCGGCAAAGGCCGTTGCCGGAGCTGAAAACCAGATCGACGTGATCGGTGCCTTGCTTTGCCTTCGCGAGCCAATGCGGAAACGTGATCTGTGTCCAGTAGCCGGCGAGTGCCAACGACTCGAGCGCCTTCTCGACGTCAGCGCGTCGCACAAAGAGGTCGAAATCCTTCGTTTCGCGAATGATGCCGGTGTAGTGCAGAATTGCGTGCGAGCCACCGACCAGAAACGGCACCCGCGCATCGCTCAGCACGTGCAGCGTGCGACGATAGAACGTATTGGTGTCGCGCCCGGGGTCGTCGAACGTCAATTGATAAGCCATGTACCGGAGTGAAGTGCAATTCCGAGGCTAGACGACGGGGGGCTGATCCGCTGGCCCGAATCTGTCGGTAACGGGGCGTACCCGAACGTGAGAGGTCGAGATGGCGATGGGGCCTGACGTGGTGCGCGTGGCGGCCGTGAGTGACATCCACTACTCCAAGGATTCACACGGCGCCTTGCAGCCGCTCTTCGCGCAGATCACCGAGAGCGCGGACGTGCTCGTGCTCGCGGGTGACCTCACGGACTACGGGCTCGCGGAGGAAGCGAAGGTACTCGCGCGCGACCTGACGGCGACGGTACAAGTTCCAGTCGTCGCGGTGCTCGGCAATCACGACTATGAATCGGGGCAGGAAGCGGAGCTTGTGAAGATCCTGTCAGACGCCGGCGTGAAGATGCTCGATGGGGATACCTTCGAGACGCACGGCGTCGGCTTTGCCGGTGTGCGCGGATTCTGTGGGGGGTTCGGTCGCGGTGCGCTCGGCGCATGGGGCGAGCCGATCATCATAGAGTTCGTTCATGAGGCAATCAACGAAGCGTTGAAGCTCGAGGCCGCGCTCGCGCGTCTGCACACCGAACATCGCATCGCGCTTCTGCATTACGCTCCGATCCGCGAAACCGTGGAGGGAGAACCGCTCGAGATCTTTCCGTTTCTTGGCTCGAGTCGTCTCGAGGAGCCGTTGACGCGCTTCGATGTCACGGTCGTGTTTCACGGACACGCGCACAAAGGGAAGCCAGAGGGGAAGACGTCCCGGGGTATTCCCGTCTACAACGTGGCGTATCCGGTGCTCAAAGTCTCATATCCGGATCGTCCGCCATTCCGGCTATTCGAAGTTCACACCGCAAAGGCGCCAGACGAGAGTGGTGTGACATCCATCGGCGATCGGCGACTCTGGGGACGGCGCAGTACCGACCGGTCCGCGACGCAGCACGCGCAGAGCGAGAACCCGTCGCCCAGTTGATCGTCGGCTCGATCGTTAGGCAGCGGCGACGTTAGGCGGGCGTTGAGGTCTCGCTCTCTGCCTCAACGAACGGCGACTCCAGCTCCCGCGTGTGCGTGGTGAAGTAAAAGTTCGCGCGCGCGAGGTCTGCTTCGAGCTGTCGCTCGCGGGAAGTATCGAACAGCGCGCGAATCGCGTCGGCGAGGCCCGTGTCGCGCGGATCGTACTCGACCTGGATCTGCAACCTCGTCCCTCCGCGCGCCGTTGGAGCGAAGCGGATGAGACCGTTGCAAGCCACAACGGAGCCCGGAAGTGATCGCCAGGCAATGACGACGTTAGGCACATACTTGGTCACCTGCGCGTCCCACGCCAGAATGTCACCGCCCGGGGACATTACCTCCCAGTGAGAGCGTCCGTCTTGAAAGTCCGTGACGTTGTGGAGCGACTGAATGACGCGCGGGAAATTCTCGAAGTCGCGACAGAACGCGAAGACATCGTGAACGGGTCGGTCGAGCTCCAGCGTCGTACGTAGGTGCACGCGCCGGCGTGCGGCGCCAGCGCGCCGCACGCGACGGAGAAACGCGGGCGCAAATGCGGACACCAGTAATGCCGCGCCTGCGATGCGGGCCGTGAACGCGGAACGGCCCCGCCGCTGCTCGGCGTAGCTGAACAGAACGCCGGCGAAGATCGCCTCGGCGACCTGCTCGACTGCGTGCGAACGGCTTGTTGTAGAGGTGGTCACGGTTACTCCAATGGCGTTTCCTGACCGGCGATGGAGTAACCCTGCCTAAGCAAGGGGAGTGCCCAAATGGACGAGGGCGCCATCCGTCTATCAGCGGCCGACGAGGAATTCCTCGAGTCGCTCGAGGGCAGTGGGCATATCGGCGCGGCCGAAACCGACTCGAAAATGGTTGCCCGGATGCTCGAAGCGTGAACCGGGAAGCAACAGGACGCCCTTCTCCTCGACCAACTCGTCGCAGAAGCGCTCGATCGCGCCGGTCGCGTCCGTGCGGAGACGCGGAAAGGCGACGCTGCCAGCGCGAGGGCGGACCCAGGAGAAGCGGTCGCCATGGCGAGCGAAGAAGGCATCGAGGAGCGGTATGTTGCCAGCGATGATCCCGCGGCTGCGCGCAACGACGCGCTCGCGCGCCCTGAGGGCGATGATTCCGAGAATCTCGCTCGGCGCGCTGCCGCAGATCGTCGTATAGTCCTTCAGGCGCGCGATGCGATCGCGCAGCGCCGCATCGTGCGTTGCGATCCAGCCAATTCGCAACCCAGCGAGCGCGTACGTTTTCGACAAGACGCCTAGGCTGAGTGTTCTGCTTCCGACGTCGACGGCAGCAGGCAAGCGACGAGACTCGTCGAGCTCGAGGCCGCGATACACCTCGTCCGAGAAGAGCGTGATGCCTCGTTGCTCGAGGCGCGTCGTTAGGTGGTCGATCGCATCGCGAGACGCAAGCGCGCCCGTTGGGCTGTGCGGGAAGTTGACGACGACGAGCCGCGTATTCGGGCGAAGGGCGGCGAGCAGCGCATCGGGGTCGAGTGCCCAGGAGTCGGGATCCAGCGGTACCAACGTCACGGCCGCGCCGATCGACCGAGCGATCTCGTACAGCGATTGATACGCAGGCCAAAGCACCGCGGCGTGGTCGCCAGCGGTGAGGGCTGCGTGCATGGCCAGGAAGATGCCCTCCTCGGCGCCGACGAACGTGATCACGTCTTCGGGCGTTGCCGTCTCGTAGAGCGACGCGATTTCCGCTCGAAGGAGGGGGTGGCCCAGCGACTCGGTATAGCCGAGCCGCAGATCGTCCCACATCGCACGACCGGGCGCATCAGCGAGGGACAGAAGTTCGCGGAGCGGCAGTGGCTCGAGGTCCGAAGCGCACAGTACATGGCGCACGTGGAACTCCCACCGCGCGAAGTACCGCTCGAGGGCGAAGTCGGCTATTTGCATCTAGTGGTCCGTAATCGAAGATTGAGCCATCAGCTCGGGCCCTTTCGTGCTGGCCTTCACGCATCTCACCCACGAGAGCGAGCCCAGAGGCGAGCTGCAAGCTTGGAGCTCCGAGAAATCAGAGAACTACCTCAGCTCGCAGAGTCAGCGGCGAGAGAAGAGAAGATCAGCTCAGTTGGTATGAAGCCGCTGGTTCTGAGAACTGAG
>JANWKK010000058.1 GCA_025451425.1 Gemmatimonadaceae bacterium | reverse complement strand
AGCCTTACGTGATGCAGGACCGGTTCCCAGCGCTTGAACCTTACGATAGCGGCATGCTCGACGTAACTGATGGCCATCGGGTTTACTGGGAGTCTTGCGGTAACCCCAACGGCCGAGCAGCGCTCTGTTTGCATGGCGGACCCGGTTCAGGCTGCTCGCCGGGCCAGCGACGTTTTTTCGATCCCAAAGCGTATCGCATCGTACTGTTCGACCAGCGAGGGTCCGGACGCAGCCGGCCGTTGGCCGAGAGGCACGTTGACCTAGGCACAAACACCACCGGGCACCTCCTCGCAGACATCGAGCGGTTACGCCAACATCTCGGAATTGAGAGCTGGACGGTTCTGGGCATGTCCTGGGGAACCACCCTTGGGCTCGCCTACGCCCAGGCTCATCCGCAGCGAGTCCGTTCCATGGTGCTGGCTCTCGTAACCACCACGTCGGCCCGCGAAGTTCGATGGTTGACTCACGAAGTCGGTCGCATTTTCCCGCGAGAGTGGGACCGGTTCGCCGCGGCCGTGCCTGCTGCATTAGGGCACCTCCCGTTAGTCGATGCCTACGCGACGATGCTGTTCGATCCCGACCCTAAACTCCGGGAGGAAGCAGCACGGGCGTGGTGTGCCTGGGAGGAGACGCACATCTCGCTTACTCCCAATCACAGGCGGAACGCACGCTTCGACGATCCGGAAATCCGACTCCGGTTTGCACGGCTGGTCACGCACTATTGGAGTCATGCCGGCTTCGTCGCCCCCAACCAGTTGCTTCGCGATGCAGCAATCCTGAACGGCATACCAGGCGTGCTCATAAATGGACGCTACGATGTCAGTAGCCCGCTCGAGACCGCCTGGAGCCTGGCTAAGCTTTGGGTCACAAGCCGGCTCTGCGTCATTGACGACGCTGGCCACGGCGGTGAAACCTTCATTGACCCCATAGTCAGCGCGTTGAACGAATTCGCATCGGAGTAGCCGCCCGCTTGAAAGTGACCAGCACGATCGATCGTCGCGGCCCGCGCTTTTAGCGTTCGACTAGGCTCATACTTTCTGCAGGATAGCGTTCGCCGGAGGTTTGGTCGGCGATGGGTTCAAGTTCGCGAAAGTCTTCGCGCTCCAGTTTCACGTCGAGGGCGGCGACGTTCTGCTCGAGATACGTCCGTCGCTTCGTGCCCGGGATCGGCACGACGTCGTCACCTTGCGCCAGCACCCACGCGAGCGCGATTTGAGCAGGCGTCGCGTTGCGGCGCCGCGCGACACCGTCGACGATCGCAACGAGGCGCTCGTTACGTCGCGCATTTTCGGCATCGAAGCGTGGATTCGTGCGGCGCCAATCGGTCGCTTCCAGGTCGGCGGTCTTGACCGCGCCCGGGAGACAGCCGCGCCCGAGCGGACTGTACGGAACGAGGCCGATGCCCAGTTCGCGCAGCATCGGCAGAATGTCGCGTTCGACCCCGCGCTCCCACAGCGAGTACTCGCTCTGGAGCGCGCTGATCGGGTGGACGGCGTGCGCGCGCCGCAGCGTCGCGGGCCCGACCTCCGAGAGGCCGAGGTAACGAACCTTCCCGGCAGCGACGAGTTCGGCCATGGCACCGACCGTCTCTTCGATTGGAACCGCCGGGTCGCGGCGGTGCTGGTAGAACAGGTCGATCGTTTCGATGCCCAGCCGTTCGAGCGATGCATCGGCGACCCGGCGGACGTTCTCGGGTCGACCGTCGACGCCGATCGTCCGTCCGTTCTCGATGCGAAAGCCAAACTTCGTCGCCACCACGGCGCGCTCGCGCCGCCCGGCGAGCGCCCGCCCGACGAGCCGCTCGTTCAGATAGGGTCCGTAGATCTCGGCGGTGTCCAATAGCGTGACGCCCAACTCGAGCGCGCGCTGGATCGTCGCGATCGACTCGGCGTCGTCCGGCGTGCCGTAGGCGAATGACATGCCCATGCAGCCGAGCCCGAGAGCACCGACCTCCAGGCCCTGGGTTCCAAGCTTACGACGTTTCATGAACGCAGTGTACCGCGTGCGCCGCCTCCCAACCAGCGGTCGCTTCAATTCAGACCGGAGAGAGCCTATTGAAGCCTGACGAAGCGAGCGAACCGGGGATCCCCCCGGACTGAATCCAGCCGGGGATCGAGCGCGATGAGCGCGCGCTCCATCGGATCGCCGAGCAAGACATGGCGCAGCGACCGTAGCGCGGCGTCGCGTTCGTGCAGTAGCACGTGCGCGAACGCGATGTTGAGCCAGAGAATCTGCGCCGAGTCGCCACCCGCGTGGACCCGGCGCAAAACCGAGCGGGCGCGGAGCGGATCACCCGACTGTGCGTACGCCTGCGCGATATAGGCCAGGGCGAGCTGCGGGCAGCAACGCCGCAACGCGGTAAACTCCCAGACCGCCCGCGCGGCGTTTCCTTCCATCGCGTAGATCATGCCAAGCCGCGCGCGCGAATCGTCGGGATCGTCGCCGAGATAGAGCGCCTGTGCGGCAAACAGCGCGGCCGGGGCGGGTTCGTGCTTCAGGTAGTAGACCAACGATAGCCACGCGTTGACGCCGGCCGTCGTGGGATCCAGCGCCGCCGCCGAGCGAAGGTGGGCCACCGCGTCGTCGAGACGGCCGCGCATCATGAGCGACACGGCATACTGCTCCTGCGCGCGCCAATCGTGTGGGTCGAGTGCAAGGGAGCGCTCATATGCCGCATCGGCGACCCCGAACCGGCCGGCGAGTGCTTCCGCAACGGACGCATGCGAAGCGACCGCTTCGGCTGAGCCGGGTTCGAGGTGGAGCGCGGCGTCGGAAGCTGCACGAGCCCGACGCAAAGCGAGGCGCGCGCTTGGCGACGGACCGTACGCCCACACTAAGGTGCTTTCGGTATCGGCCAGCGCAGAAAACGCCGGCGCACTGCGGGGTTCGCGCCGTACCAGCCGAGTGAGAATTGCCTCGCTGCGCTGGAGCCCATCAGCGGTCTGCGAGTCGAAATAGAAGCGCGCCACCCGCAACAGACGGCCCGATTCTCCGGTGAGGGTCGAGCGCGGCGGCGAAGGAACGGGCGAGCTAAATGCGACGAGTGACAGCGCCATGAGAAGGGCGAGCCAAACTGCGCGGTCGGCTCGTCTCGGTGCCGGCGCTCGCGCGGAAAGCCGCCCGACGCGTCCGGTCAGTCGGTATCCCCGCGCGCGCAGGTTCTCGATCGTGTTTTGCGCTCCATTGGCTGCCAACACTTTACGCAGCACGTAAATGGTTTGCCACAGGCTGCTCTCGTCGACCACCTCGCAGGGCCAAGCGGCGGCAATCAACGCGTCGCGCGCGACGACCTCTCCGGCCGCTTCGCAGAGGGACACGAGCACACGCACCACCTTGGGACCGAGGGAAAGCGATGCACCGCGAACGCTCGCCGTGAAGGTTGCGGCGTCGACGCGGATCTCTCCGAGCTCGTAGACCACCCATTCAGGCTACTTTGAATAACGCAGGCAGCCCTCTGCGGCATGATCGCTGCATGAAGACTCGCCTTGCAATCGCCGTAGCGTGCTTTCCCCTGCTCGCCGCCTGTGGCGGCGGCGGTGGCGGAGCCTCGCCCGCGCCACGGCCGACTCCGACCCCGACCATCGGGCCGGTGCAGCTTTACCAACCGCTGGCCCTCGGCGACAGCTGGACCTACAGCTGCGCCTTGCGGAACCCGCCCGGACCCGGCACGTTCACGATCGCGAACCAGGTGACCGGAACGCAAGTCGTCGGCGGCGTCGCGACGTACGCCTTCGCGCTGCAGGTGGTCACCTCGCCCTCGCAGATCGCCACCGAGACGATGTTGCTGGCTAACGATGCCCAAGGCAACGTGACGCTCTATGGGTATCTAAACGGTGGAACCGTGTTGCCGGTAACTCCGACCGTCATCGTCGCCGCGAATCCGTCCGGCAGTTACGACTACCCAGGCCCCGACGGAAAGCCCGTGACGCGCGTCTTCAAGGCATTCACCGTGACCAATCCCACGCCCCTCGGAACGTTCAACGTTGCCGTTTACTACGAGAGCGGAGGAACGCACAACTACGGTTACGCCCTCGGAAAGGGCATCCTGGAGGAGGACCACGGCCCGAACTTTCAGTTCGACTGCGTGATCACAGCGCTACACCTGAACTGACGTCCGGCGCCACGTCCTCGTCCTTAGGCTTTCGCGGGCTGCGCCTCCAGCGCGACGGCTTGACCATTCTGGCCATCGGCGCCGGGAGGATGGCTTGGCTTACCGGTGATTCGTTCCCGCAGCGAGACGATCGCGACGTACACGACGGGGGTCACGAACAGGTTGAGCACCGTGGAGACGACCATCCCACCGAACACCGCGGTGCCGAGCGAATGACGCGCTCCGCTGCCGGCGCCGCTCGCAAAGACGAGCGGGACGACGGCCAGGATAAACGCGAGCGAGGTCATGAGAATCGGCCGGAACCGCGTCTCGGCGGCGCGGCGCGCGGCCTCGACGACGCCGAGCCCCTGCGCGCGAAGTTGATTGGCGAATTCGACGATCAAGATCGCGCTCTTGCTCGCAAGACCGATCAACATCACGTAGCCCACCTGAGCGTACGCGTCACTCGGCAGGTGGCGCACGCCCAGCGCCAGCAAGGCGCCCAAGATCGCCAGCGGGACCGAGAGAATCACGATGAGCGGATCGGTGAAGCTCTCGTACTGCGCCGCAAGGACGAGGAACACGAAGATGATGCCGAGCCCGAAGATCAGCACCGATTGACCTCCCGATTCGATCTCTTCGAGCGAGATGCCGGACCACTCGTAACCCATGCCGGGTGGGTCAACCTTCGCGGCGATTTGCTGCATCGCTGCGATCGATTGGCCGGTCGAGTGACCGGGGGCCGTCTGCCCGGTGATCTCGATCGCGCGGAACAAGGTGTAGTGGTAGATGATCGGCGCGGTTTTGGTTTGCGTCGAGGTGATGAGCGAATTGAGCGGAATCACCCCCTGTTGGGCGGACCGCACGTAGATGGTTTGCAGATCGGAGACGAGCGAGCGGTACGGTGCGTCGGCTTGAACGTAAACGCGATACGAGCGATTCTGGTAGTCGAAGTCGTTGACATACTCGGAGCCGAGGTAGATCTGCATCGTCGCAACGAGATCCGCCAAATTGACCCCCAGCGACGAGACCTTGTCGCGATCGAATTCGACCTGGAGCTGCGGACTGTCGTTGCGGAACGTCGTGAAGACGCTCTGCAGGTTCGGGTTCCGATTTCCGAGCGCCATGTATCCGTAGGCCGAGCGGGTGAGCGCTTCTAGGCCCAGATTTCCCTTGTCTTCGAGTTCGAACTGAAAGCCGCCGAAACTCCCGACGCCTTGGATCGCCGGGGGGCTAAACGCGAAGACTTGCGCCTTGGGAATCATGTACAAGGGGCCGCGCAAGCGTTGAAGGACGGCTGCGAGGCTTTCGTTGGCGCCCTTCCGCTGCGCGTAATCCTTGAGCCGGATGAACATGATGCCGCGATTCGAGGCCGCGCCCGTGAAGCTGAACCCACCGACGTCGAAGACGTCCTGAATCTCCGGTTGTTTGCGCAGGATCGCCTCGACGCTTTTCGCGACATTCGATTCGTAGCCGAGCGGTGAGCCCTCGGGGGCCTGCACCGTCACGATGAAGTACCCTTGGTCTTCGTCCGGGAGGAACGCGGTCGGCGCCGCCCGGTAGAGGTATGCCGTCAGGCCGAGACCGACTGCGAACAGCACCAGCACCGCAAAGCGCCAGTTCATCACCGGGTACAGCGCGCGGTGGTAGCCGCTTCTCGCACGCTGGATCGTCCGCTCGACCGCCCGCATGAACCCTCGGCTGCGGTACCGGGTGCGGCCTAACAACAGCGCCGAGAGCGCCGGCGTGAGCGTCAGCGAATTGAACAGTGAGATCGTGATCGAAGCCGCGATGGTCAACGCGAATTGGCGGTAGAGGAGCCCCGTCGTACCCGGGAAAAACGCAACCGGAACGAAGACCGCGAGCAATACCAGCGACGAAGCGACGACCGCACTCTGGATCTCGGCCATTGCGCCGGCGGCGCCGTCGTACGGGTTCATCTTT
>JANWKK010000057.1 GCA_025451425.1 Gemmatimonadaceae bacterium | reverse complement strand
CGTGCGTCTGGCGGTATCGTCTAGGGGACTAGGACGGAGCCCTCTCAAGGCTCAAACACGGGTTCGAATCCCGTTACCGCTATTGATTGTGGCCCGTTCGTCTATCGGTTTAGGACGGCACCCTTTCACGGTGCAAAGACGGGTTCGATTCCCGTACGGGCTATTCATGCGTAGAAGCAGTAGATCGTTAGGCTTGTTTTTGCGAGTAGGAGGAGGAGCGAGCGCGAAGCGCGAGCGATACCAAATCGACGCGCCGCGAGCGCGAGCGAGCGGCGCTCCTGCGAGCGCAAGCGAGCAAGGAGCCGTAGCTCAGCTTGGTTAGAGCACTCGACTGTCACTCGAGAGGTCGCGGGTTCGAGCCCCGTCGGCTCCGTTTCATAGATGTGCAATGCGCCCTGGTGGTGAAATTGGTAGACACGCCATCTTGAGGGGGTGGTGCCGCAAGGCGTCGCGGTTCGAGTCCGCGCCAGGGCATTGAGCAGTTACTAAACGCCAGCGTAGCTCAGTGGTAGAGCACTCGATTCGTAATCGAGCGGTCGTCGGTTCAATCCCGACCGCTGGCTCTGTAAAGTCGCTTCGCGCGCCCGACGGGCGCGTTTTTGTTGTCGACCATCTGGGAAGCTCCGAGCTTTTCTCTTGAGCTGACGGCTGCGAGGGATCAGTGATCAGCCGTGAGATCCTGCCTTTTCTACTCGCTGGCGAGCATCTCGCCCGGTACGGCGAGCCCAGACGCGAGTGGCAAGCTTGGAGCCGAGAGAAATCAGAGAACTGCCTGAGCGGTGAGCGTCGAAGCTGCGAGCCACGAGAGTTCAGACATCAGGTCAGCAACGAGCAGCTGGCGGGCTGCGCACGCTGCCTCTGTAACGCTAGCTCTCCGTCGACGATGACCTCCCGCGCGGTAGCGTGAGCGTGAACCGCGAGCCGACACCGAGTCTGCTCTCGACCGTAAGATCGCCATTCATAGCGCGGGCAAGGTCCCGACTGATGGCCAGGCCGAGGCCGAGCCCGCCCCCCCGATCTGCCAGGCCAACCGTGAGCTGCACGAATGGCTCGAAGATCGCCTCCAGCTGATCAGTAGGAATACCCGGACCCGTGTCGGCCACGTGCGCGAGCACCGTATCGCCCACAACCTCGCAGCTGAGCGCGATCGTTCCGTTACGGGGCGTGTACTTCACCGCGTTCATCAGCAGGTTCACGAGAATCTGGCACACTCGGTTTGGGTCGGCCCACGCCACGGCCTTGACCTCGCCTTGGCGTCCCTCGAGGGATAGCCCTTTCTCGTCCACGGCCCCGCGAAGCATCTCTGAAGCTTCGGAGAGCGATCGCCCTAACGACACCTCGCTGCTGACGTATTCCATGCGGCCGCTCTCGACTCGCACGAAATTGAGAATTTCCGTAATCAGTGTGAGCAAGTGCTGCTGGTTCGCCCTGATGCGCGCGAGCGCCACGCGCTGTGCTTCGGTCACAGGGCCCTGAACACCCAAATCGAGCAACTCGGTGAAACCTCCGATGGCGCTCAAGGGAGTCCGAAGCTCGTGGCTTATGCTTCTGAGGAACTGGTTCTTCGTTTGATTTGCCGTCTGGGCGACGAGCCGCAGCGTATCCGCCTCCCGATATAAGCGCGCGTTGTCTAGCGCGAGGGCGCAACGCGCGGCCAGATCCATGGCCAGAGCGATCTCCTCGGACGAAAACGGAGGATCTCCCTCAGGGCTCACGAACGTGATCGCTCCCTGGATTCTCGCACGAACGATGAGTGGTACGACGAGCAAGGACGCGAAACCGATCTCGTGAAGGATGCGAAGATTGGCCTCTCCACGCGCCGCGAGCAGGAGGGCTTCACCGGATTCGCTCGTAATGACCGTGGGGCGCGCGGACCGCAGCACGCTCTCCAGACCAATCACCTCGTCTTGGGTTGGTGGCCATAGCTCTTCGAGCGCGCGAGCCAGCGCCTGCTTGGACGGATCCGGGTGCACGACCGAGAGGCGATGAATTGCCCCGTTCGACTCGACGACGTCGACAATGCACCACGTCCCCGGTCGCGGAAGGACCAGGCGACGCACCGCGTCGCGCGTGGTCTCCTCATCGAGCGAAATGGACAAGTCGCGGCTCGCCTGATCAAGAAAATCCGCCCGCGAGCTCGCGTCGCGCGCAACGTCTTGTTCGCGGAGAGCGCCAAGGAGCAACCGTTCGGCAACCGCGCGCTGCCTCGCCTTGGCGGCCTCGATCAGCTCGACGTCGCGCACCTCGATCACGAGCTTTTCGGGAAGCTCGCCAGCGTCCGTCACGGGCCAGACCGTGCAGCTCCACGAGGCCGTTTCCTCGCCGAGCGGAGCGAGTATTTCATCGCGCACCGTCTTCGCGCTCTCAAACACCCGATCGAGTAACGGCGTCAAGTCAGTCGCCGAGCGCCGCTTCCTCGCCGTGCGCCGACCGATGTTGATAGCTCCAGCCGCTTGCAGACGGCGGAAGGTCGTGTTCGCATACACCACGGTGTGCGTCGACCCTTCGGTCACCGCAAACGCGACCGGTGCGAGCGCGAGGTGCTTCCCCACCGACGCCGGGATGATCAGGTGCTTCGCGGCGCTCGTTCGCTTCGTCACGCTTCGCTCAGCCGCGTAGCCGCGCTATACGTGGCCTCCTCGCCGGTAAGTCCTGCTTGCCCATGCTGCTCACCGACAAGAGTCGGTACACCGGTGGTGATCCCGTGGTAGTTGCTGAGCGACTCACCCATGACGGCGCCCGTCGACGTTAGGCTGTACGCTCTGAAATCCTTGGCGTGCGCACTGCCCCGCATCTTGACCACGGCCAGCACTTTTTCGAGACGGCCCTCGATTTCGACGTAGCGCTGCACGATGATGTCATCCGTCACGAACGACACGCGCTCGCTCGTGAGCCGCCCATCGGCGAACGCCTCGAGGACTTCCGCCGTCATCAGCACGGTGACGCCGGTCGCCGTGAGCGCACCCACCAAGCGGTACAGGGATTCTCGGAAGTCCACGCGAAACGTTGGTGCGAGCGCGATCTCGAACCCCGACAGCGAATCGATGACGACGCGCGTGGCGCCGACGCGACGCACCGCGATGAAGATCTCCGCCAACATTTCGTCGACGGACAGATCGAGCGGACGGAGGTAGATGACGGCGAGCCGGTCGGCTTCGATCATCTCGCTGAAATCGATTGGTACCGTCTTCGCCCGGTCGAGATACGATTCGGGAAATTCCTCGAAAACGGCGACGACGCAGCTCTCTCGCTGACTGAGTCCCTGCGCGATGAACTGAGTTGCGAACGTCGTCTTACCGCTTCCGGCGGGGCCGGTGAGCAGCACGACGTCGCCTTCCGGAATGCCGCCGCCCATCATCTCGTCGAGGCCGGGAACGCCGGTGAGGAGGCGCCTCGGCGACCGCACCACGCGCTCGCGCTGCTGCTCCGGGATCCGCGGGAAAACCTGCATGCCGTCACCGGTGATACGGAACGTGTGCAGCCCCGGCATCGGAGCGCGACCGCGCACTTTGGCCACGCGAAGTTTGCGCACTGCGGAGTTGCGATCCACGTCCTCCGACAACCACAGGATGGCGTCGGCGACTGTGAAGACGGGATGATGTCGCTCCTGCTCCGAGTACTCCCCGAGGAGGAACGAGGTGATTTCCCACGACGTCAGCTGTAGAGCAAGGCGCTGAATGAATTCCGCCAAGTCGATCACGGCATGGTCATTCCCGGAGGAAGCCTGCCCGCCGATCGTTCGAAACGAGTCCACCGCGACGAGCGCAGGCTCCAGTTCCCTCACTTCCTTGGCGATGCGATCGAGCACGGCATCCAGATCCTCGCTCAGTACTTCTTTGCTCAAATTGACGAACCGGATCGCGGACGGGATCTTCGCGGCGTCGAAGAAGGTGAACTGCTGCTGATAGCGCATCATCTTCACCGTCGGCTCGCCGAGCACCGTGAAGTAGAGCGCGGGACGTTCTGTGGTCGCGTTCGCGAAGATGATTTGTTGGGCGAGCGTCGTCTTCCCGGCGCCAGGAGCGCCGGCGATGAGGTTGAACGAATACTCACAGAGGCCGCCGCCCAGCACCGAGTCGAGACCCGGCACGCCGGTGGCCACGTTGCGGATGATCGGATGCCGGGAAACGGTCATGACGCCTTCGCTCCGTTACTCGAGCGTGGACGTGCCGCATCGTGATCGATGAGTCGAATCGCCATGTCCTCTCCGATGAGCCGGCCGAGTATCTCGACGAGCGCCGCGAGCAACGCTTCGATCGCCGCGGTGACTGCCACGACGCCATGCGCCTCGACGCTCGTGAGCACGCCATCGAGGTGAAGGCTGACGTCGTTCCACCGGCGAATGTCCTTCAGCGCAGGATGACTCGCTTCGGTGCGCGCGAGCGCCCGCTCGAGTAACGCGGTGCACCCGTCTTCGCCGATCGATTCGCGCAAGTTGTCGGACACGCGCAAGCAGGTCCGCTGCAGGGCGGCGACGACCATCTCGCGTCCACCTTCACTCACTTGTGCGGCTTCACGGGCCAAGAGACGGCGAGCGATCTGTAGTGAGGACGGAGACTGTGAAACTCCTGTGCTCATGCGCTCACGCGACCAGAGATCAAATCCAGAGGCCAGACCTCCGAAGGGTGCGGCAGCGGCGGTTGCCTCGCGCGACATGGCGGCATGAGTGCACGCCAAATCGTCTCCGGAGCGGGCCTGTGCTGGCAAAGAGGTTCCCACGAGGGACAGTAAGAACCCGGGCCCACATGCGGTGTCGGGGGAAACAGCCCCAACAGGAGATTTGTCGGGGGAAGTCCCTACAAGGCGAAGTACTTAGCGCTTTCGCCCGCGCGGGGCAGAGGAATCGGCGTCGAGTATTCCGAATTCGGAGGCGAAGCGAAACAGCTCCGCGCGGCCCTTTAGGCCGAGCTTCTCACTCAGCCGCGTCCGATAGGTCTCGACGGTCTTCACGCTCAGCCGAATCTTGTCGGCGATTTGTTGATTGGAATGCCCCTGCGCCAACAGCCGCAGTACCTCGCGCTCTCGTCGGCTCAACTTCCTCGGAGTTTGCCCTTGTCCGGCGGATTCGCCAGAGCTCGAGACGGGGGCTACGCCGGTGCTGTCGGTAAGATCTACGAAGGTGCGGCCACTGTGGACGGCACGGATTGCCGAGATTAGTTCCGTATCGGCGGCCTTCTTCACCAGGTACCCCACCGCGCCGGCCGACAGGGCCGAGCGGAGATACGCGATATCGTCATACATGGTGAGGATCAAGACTCGCGTCGTCGGACAAGCTCGCAGAACCTGACGAATGACGTCTCCGCTGCGGGGACCGGGCATGGAGAGGTCCAGCAGGACGATGTCGGGGTGCAGCTCTCGAGCTTTGGATGATACTTCCAGACCATCCGCCGCCTCGCCTACGACGTCGATATCATGCTGCGCATCGAGCAACATTCGAAGTCCGGCGCGCAGAACGGCATGATCGTCCGCGATCAGTACTCTGATCGGCGTCACGGTTATGACTCCCGGCGGAGGAGCTTAGGCGTGCGGCGGCCGCGTGTTGTCGGGGGGCGAGAGATACGAACGGGAATGCGCGCGCGGACCACCGTGCCCTGTCCCGGGGCCGACTCGATCTCGATCGAGCCGCCCAGGAGCGCGACACGTTCCCGCATGCCGCGCAAGCCGAGCCCGGACGCCACATCGAGCGTCTGATTCGCCTCGAAACCGACGCCATCGTCGCGGACTACTAGCTCGAGCGCGAATTTGTCGCGCTTGAGCTCCACGGCAACCTTACTGGCGCGGGCGTGCCGCGCCACGTTGGTCAGGGTCTCTTGCAGAAGTCGATAGATCGTCGCTGCGACCAGAGGCGTCAAACGAGGCGAGTCCAAGTCTCCCGCGGCAAAATCAAGCGCCGTCCCGAACGACCGGACGTAGTCGCCCACGAATCGCTTAGCGGCCGCCGCAAGTCCCTCGTCATCCAGAACGGCAGGGTGCAGTCCGCGCGCGAGCCGTCCGACGTCGTCCACCGTGTGTGCCGCAACGTCCCGCAACCGCAGCGCAACGCTACGAACTTCTGGCCGCACCGACATGTTCGCGATGGCACGAAGGCCCACCAACAATGCGGCGAGAGATTGCCCCGTCTCGTCGTGCAGCTCACGCGCGATCCGTCGGCGCTCATCGTCCTCCGCGGAAATCAGGCGCTCGAGCAGCCGTGCACGCGTGGCCTCGGCCGCCTTCCTGTAGGTGAGGTCCGTGATGATCGCCATGAGGACCGTGGTGCTGGCATGCGACTCCGTCACGTCCCGATCCGCCCCGAGCGGGAGCGCGGAGAGCGCGACAGCCACGGGCCTTGCCGATCCGTTCGCATTTGTGAATGCGAATTCCCGGGCGATTCTTTGCTCGGCGCCATTTCGCAAGAACTCATCGAAAGTCGAGCGGTCGCCGGACACCACCAGGCCTTGCAACATTGAGCCACGCAGCGACTCGACGGGGACCCCTGCGATGTCTCCAAAGCAGCGGTTACCGAAGAGAATCTCGCCGCCGGGCTCGAGGAGCGCGGCGCCGTCACCCATCGCGTTCAGCAACACGAAATAGGGATGCTCGGCACCTTCGATGGTCCGCGTTTGCTCGCCCTTGGGTCCGGACACCACTAACGCGTCGACCCGACCGGTGCGGATGGCCTCGAGGGTCGCCTCGGCCTCGTCAAGACGATCACGGACCCTCTGCGCTCCGCTTCGCCTCTTCCGAGCGCGTCCTTTTCGCTTCACTGCCACGCGCAGCGTCTCCTCACGCCCTTGCGGGGCGTACCGGTCGCAAGTCCAATCCCACCAGCGCGCGCTCGGTATCGGAGAGATCCCCGACCAGCTTGCGAATTGGTTCAGGAAGTTTGCGCACCAACGTGGGGAGAGCAATGATCTGATCGCCTCGCGCGAGTTGCGGGTGCTGCACGAGATCGATCACCTCGATGCGGTACCGTCCCTGCAAATGCTCCTCACAAATTCGCTTGAGGTTGGCCAACGCCGCGAGTGATCTCGAGGTCTGACCCGCGATGTAAAGCCGCAGCTCGAAGAATTCCGCGTCCGCATCCTTCTGTCGAGCGGAGCGTTTCCGACGTTTCGGTGTTCCGCTCATCGCCGTTTCAGCGCGTGACGAGCGCCGTTTCCCGTGGTCGAGGCCGTGTGGGCCGTCCGAAGCGACCCGATGACGACTCGGCCCTGCCGATCACGCACCGCATCGACGAGCTGCAGACCCTCTCGCGTGAGGACGAACTCTCGGACTTGATTCGAGTGCGACATGCCGCGCGATTTCAGCACGTTGAGCGTGCGGTTCCGCTCCCCGTTGACCTCGATGTTCCGGAGCACCAACCACGTATCCATGAACGAGGAAATGCCGACATCGGTACCCTCAGGATTGTCTTCGTCGGCCGTCAGCGACGTGAACAGCGCTGTCGCCTGTTTGACTTTCATGAAATCGATCAAGCGCGCCAGCATCGCCCTGACCTCGACCGATGTACCAATAGATATCAAGTTGCTGATCGGGTCGACGACGACGACTCGCGGGCGGGTTTCCTCGATCAGGCGGTGCATGCTGCTGAGGTGCCCCTCTAGACCGCTGGTCGTAGGACGCTCCGCCTGAATCTGCAGCAGCCCCTTTCGCAGCCAGCGCTCGAGATCGAGGCCGATCGACTGCAGATTGCGCACGATCTGCGCGGCCGACTCCTCGAAGGCGAAGTACAACGCAGGCTCGCCACGAGCGCAGGCAGCGTCAGCGAAGTAGGCCGCCAGGCTGGTCTTCCCCGTTCCAGCCGTGCCCGATATGAGAATGCTGCTCGCCCGCAGATAGCCCTTACCTCCCAGCATCTCGTCGAGCCCGGATATCCCCGCCGAAAGGCGGCCGGAGGACACGCGGTGTTCCAATCCCAATGAAGTGATCGGCAGCACCGAGATGCCCGACTTGTCGATGAAGAACGGCGACTCATTGGCCCCATGAGGCGAGCCGCGGTACTTCACGACTCGCAGTCGCCGGGTCGCGTTCTGTTCCACCACACGATGGTCCAGCAGGATGACGCAGTCGGTGAGGTACTCCTCCAGGCCGTGGCGCGTCATCCCCTCGTTGCCGCGTTCCCCGGTCACGATGGCGCTGACGCCTTTGGTCCTGAGCCAATTGAAGAGCCGCCGCAGCTCGGCTCGAAGCACGCGTGTGTCGGACAATCCGGAGAAGAGTGTTTCGACGGTATCGAGGACGACCCGCTTGGCGCCGATCGAGTCGATCGCGTGCTCCAGGCGGATGAATAGGCCGTCCAGGTTGTACGCGCCGGTTTCCTGGATCTCATTGGGCTCGACACGGACGTACTCCAACAAGAGCTTTTTGCGAGCCGAGTGTGTGTCGAACCCCAGCGAGGCGAAATTCAACGTCAGGTCCTCGACGGATTCCTCGAACGACATGAACACACCCGGTTCGCCATACCGGCGTGCGCCGTTCATCAAGAACTCCATCCCGAGAATCGTCTTGCCGCACCCCGGGCCTCCGCAGACGAGCGTTGGCCGCCCCTTGGGCAACCCGCCGCCGGTGATCTCGTCCAAGCCCTGAATTCCCGTCGGGACCTTCATCACCGTGCGGGGCGAGTCTTTACGTGGCGCTTTGCGGGGGTTCACAGTGTAAATCTATTGCTAGGGAGCACACCCGCAAATCTGAGCTTCAGCCGTGAGATCCTGCCTTTTCTACTCCCTGGAGAGATCTCACCCGGTATCGCGAGCCCAGACGCGAGAAGCAAGCTCGGAGCTGACAGAAATCAGAGAACTGCTTGAGCGGCGAGCGTTGAAGCTGCGAGCCGCCAGAGCTCAGACGTCAGCTCAGCGACGAGCCAGGATGTCGCTGAACTTCTCCTCGCTCGCCGCTGGCTCTCACGGCTGAAGTAGTTCTCTGATCTCTGTCAGCTCCGAGCTTGCCTCTCGGATCTGGGCTCGCCGTACCGGGTGAGATCTCGACAGCGAGCAGAAAAGGCAAGATCTCACGGCTGATCACTGATCCCTCGAAGCTGTCAGCTCAAACGAACAGCTCGGAGCTGAAGGCTGCTGCAGACCGTCCGATTCCGAACGGTTCATCCCAGCGACGGACACGGCGCCGACGTAGAGCAAATGCTAAACCTCAACCCCACGCGAGGTCGCGCCCTCCCGACACCGGCATGGATGTTCCCCTGACTCGGGCCAACCCAAGCGCCGAGAAACATGGACACGCTGCTCCGTGACCTGCGGTATGCCGCCCGCAAACTCGCCGGGACACCCGGATTCACCACCACCGCCATCCTCACACTCGCCGTCGCCATTGGCGCGACGACCGCGATGTTCAGCATCGTCGATCGCGTGCTGCTGCAGGCGCTACCGTATCCGCGTCCTGATCGTCTCGTCTTCATGGAGTCCACCGACCGCGACGGGCATCCGATGCCCGCCTCGCCGATGGACTTCATCGACTACGGGAATCGCACGCACGTTTTCGCCGCAACCGCGGCGGTCGACGCTGGCGAGAGCATGGCGCTCACGCGGCCGGCGCTTCCTGCTGTGCGACTCAACAAGGCCCGCGTCGGCGCAAGCTTCTTCTCCATACTCGGCGAACCGATCGCGCGCGGCCGCGGCTTCGTCGCTGGCGAAGACTCACTGTCGGCGACGAAAGTCGCCGTTCTCTCGAGCCTCGCCTGGCAGCGCTATTTCGGCGGCGATCCGCTCGTCGTCGGACGTACGATTTCCCTCGATGGCTCGGCGTACCAGGTAGTCGGCATCGCTGCACCGACGTTCACTTACCCGCGCAACCCGGACGTCTGGATTCCAGCCGCGTGGCACGAATGGGAGCTCGGGAACAATGCGCGCGGCCTGCACTCGATCGTCGGCATCGCGCGGCTTCGCGATGACGCGACGGTCGGGTCGGCGCGCCGGCAGGTGCAGAGCGTTGCGGCACAGATCGCACACGACTTCCCGGTCCACGACGCGAAGATTGGCGCGTACGTGCAGCCATTCCAGGAGTATCTCGTCGGCGACGTGAGACTTGCGCTGTGGGCCATGTTCGGCGCCGTCGGATTCGTGCTGCTCATCGCCGTGGCCAACATCGCCAATCTGTTCCTGGTCCGCGCCGAGGCCCGCGAGGGAGAGATCGCGGTCCGCACCGCGTTAGGCGCGAGCCGGCAGCGGCTCGTCAGGCAGCTCGTCACGGAGAGCCTGCTGCTCGCTGGCGTCGGCGCCGCGCTCGGCGCGTTGATCGCGAGCTGGCTCGTGGATGCGGTTG
>JANWKK010000056.1 GCA_025451425.1 Gemmatimonadaceae bacterium | reverse complement strand
GGTCCGAGATGCTCGTCCGGAAAAAGGACCCAACGACGCTTCCTAAGGCAGCCTTCGAGGTGCTCGAATCGGCTCAACATGCGATCGCTCTGATCGACGATCTATTGGACCTAAGTCGTCTCGACGAGGATCGTCTGAAACCCATCATCAGGGCGGTCGAGCCGATTTCCCTAGCCAATCGCTCCATGCGCCGGGTGACCCCCGCAGCAGACTTGAAGCGTGTTACGCTTCGCCTTGCGCCCAGCTCCAAGCTTCCAAGCTGCGCAACTGACGCCAACCGAGTTGAGCAAATTCTCGTCAATCTGCTCGGCAACGCCATCAAGTATGCGCCGGAAAGAAGTGAAGTCCGTGTGAGCATCACAGCCCGTGACCGGCGTGTCGTCTATCAGGTCGAGGATGAAGGGCCCGGGGTACCAGCCGCCGATGCGGAACGCATCTTTGACATCTACGTGACCAAGGCAGGTGAGGAGAGCCGCGGAATCGGCCTAGGTCTGCCACTCTCACGACGACTCGCCCGTCTACTCGGCGGCGAGCTCCACGCCGTATCGCGGCCAGGAAAGGGCGGCTGTTTCGTTCTGGAGGTTCCTGCGGCTGCGGATTAATGAAGAAAGCTTCACATCGACTTCAGATCGGACTCAACGACGTACGGTAACGTGCAGCCATGAGAATCCTCGTCGTGGAAGACGACCGAAAGATTGCCGGATTCATCGAACTGGGGCTACGCGAGGAGGGGTACGGCGTTGATCTGGCTCGGGACGGCGATGAGGCGACGATGTTAGCGCACGTCAACGAGTACGATCTCATCCTGCTCGACGTGGTGCTTCCCAAGAAGAACGGCTTTCAGATCGCCACGGAACTCAGGCGTGAGGGGCGAAACACGCCAATCCTGATGCTCACATCGCGCGACGCGGTCGAGGACGTTGTCCGCGGTCTGGATGCCGGCGCCGATGATTATTTGGCAAAGCCGTTTCCATTCGTTGAGCTACTCGCTCGGATCAGAGCGCTCTGCCGGCGTGGGGGCGCGGCGCGCCTCGACATACTGCGTTATGACGTGATCGTTATGGACCGCCTGAGACACGTCGCGACCGCGAACGATCGGCCGCTCGACCTCACGCCAAAAGAGTTTCAGCTGCTCGAGTATTTCCTTTTTCACCCAGAGGAGGTGGTCCGCCGTACCACACTCCTGGAAAAAGTGTGGGACATGCAGTTCGATCCCGAGAGCAACGTGGTGGATGTCCATATCAAGAACTTGCGTCGCAAACTGACCGAAGTGGCGGGCGAGCCTCTCATTGCGAATGTTCGCGGAGTGGGATTCAGCCTCCGTCGCGGGCGCGATTTGAAAGAGGCTCGATTGACGCCATGAACACCTCAATCCTCGAGGCAGAGTTGTTCGTCCTGCTCGAGCAGACCGCCGACGCCGCTTATACTGTCACCGATGGCGGCGAGATCTGCTCCTGGAACGGGGCCGCGGAGAAGCTATTTGGTTACGCAGCGAGCGAAGTCGTCTACCGCAACATCGACGAGGTGCTCGAGGCACGCGACGCGCTGGGCACTCGAGCACTCGCCGGGGGCTTCGACGCATCGACTCGCCGCTGTAATGGAGCATCTCGGGGCATTGAGAATTTTGACCTTGAGGTACGTGTGCGCGCTGGTGACCGAATCTGGGTAAACATTTCGACGATCGTCTTCGACAATCATCGAACGGGGCGCAGGCTCTTCGTCCGTTTGGCGCACGACATCACGCAACGCCGCCGCAAGGAGGAGCTACTCAACCAGATGATGGAAGTCGCCCAGAAACTCGTTAGGCTCACCGACGATCCATCCGAGTACGCGCCCGTCGAGGCACTGTCGGAGCAGGAGCGCCGCATTCTCAAGCTCTTTGCGGACGGCGGCAACCCCGCGGCCAGTGCCGCTCGGTTGAGCATCTCCGCCCAGACGCTCCGCAACCACCTCCACCACATCAACCGCAAGCTGCGCACACACAACCGCCTCGAGGCGGTGACGCACGCCCAGCGGCGCGGGCTCATCGAATAGCTTTAGTAATCTCGCGCGAAGCCAGATCCTGTGAGGACGTCGTTGAGCATTGCGGGCATCGTTACCGGCGTCGCCCTGAGGCGAGCGGGCGGCGCCGGCCCCTTGTCATGCTGGCCTTCCGGCGGTTCATGCGCGCGCGGACAAGCGCCGCTAATACGACGGCATCGTTATGCACCTCGTCCCGCGCGCCAAACACGAGGGTGACGCGACTGCGCGACGCTAGCGTTGCGATCTTTCGCAACAGATCACCCTGCTCTTGCAGCTCGCGCTTGTAGCGTCGTTGGAACTCTGGCCACCTGTCCGGATCGTGGCCGAACCATCGCCGGAGCTGCGCGGAAGGCGCGATTTCCTTCATCCATTCGTCGATCGCCGCACGTCGCTTACTCAGACCGCGGGGCCAAAGCCGATCGACCAGGATCCGACGGCCATCCGAGCTGGATGCCGGTTCGTACGCGCGCTTGAGTCTTAGCATATCACATCCCGGCACATGTGGGTGATCTCGTTCGGTGCGTTGCTCGAACGGCGAACGCGTGATCGCCGCTGTCACGTCCACGAGTCTAACGGTCGAGTCGAGGCGTGTCGCTAGTACGACCGTCGCGGATGCCAGTACAGTCGCATCATTGTCGTCTGACGTGCGAACCGGTCAGCTTGTGATCGCGAACCGATTGCCGGTTCGGAAAAGATTCCCCAAGCTGCCGAGGATTAGAAAGTTATGACGACCGCAGATCTCAAGTCTGCGTTGCCACAGCCCGGGCCCCACGCTGTACCGCGACGCGTCCGCAGTGTGCGACCGAGCCACATCTCGAGGCCCGAACGCCTCGAGGTTATCCACCTCGCCGCGGAGTACTGGCCGTTCGCGCGCACCGGTGGCCTTGGGGAGGCAGTCGCCGGTCTTGCTGCATTTCAGGCCACGCGTGGAATCGGCGTGAGTGTGGTCATGCCGCTCTACCGCGTGATTCGAGAATCGGCGATTGAGCTCGAAGCCGTAGGAGTGTCGCTCGGCGTTCGCGTCGGGCCGCGCACTGAGGAGGTACAACTATACCGCACTGTCACCCAATCAGGAAAGCCGCGGATGTTTTTCATTGCCCACCCTGCTTTCTGCGATCGCGAGGGAATTTATGGCGAACGAGGAGTTGATTACCCCGACAATGCCCGGCGGTTCGCGCTCTTCAGTCTCGCGGCGCTTCACGCACTGCCGCGCATTGCTCAAAGAGCGAGCATCGTGCACGCGCACGACTGGCATACAGCGCTCGCGATTGCCGCCTTACGAGCGGCCCGGGCATCGGCTGTCCATCCTCGTCCACTGAGTGTGTTCTCGGTGCACAACGCTGGCTTTCAAGGAAGCTTTCCCTTGGAAACGATCGCGGACGTGGCATTCGCCGGCGACTCGTACGACTCGCGACGATTCGAATCGAATGGCCGTATGAATTTTCTCAAGAGCGGAATGACCCATTGTGATCTTGCGGTGACGGTCAGTCCGACTCATGCCCGCGAGCTTCGTACACCAGAAGGTGGGTTTGGGCTGCACGAGACGTTCGCCGCGCTTGGCGACCGCCTGGTAGGAGTGACCAACGGCATCGATTCCGAGGTTTGGAATCCCGCGACGGACATGTCGCTCCCCGCGCGATACGCTCCTGGAGATCTCGCGGGCAAGGCAACGTGCAAGGCCGCGTTGCAGCGATCGTGCGGACTTGAAGAACGGCCGTCCTCGCTCCTCTTCGCGATGTGCACGCGTCTCGCGCAACAGAAGGGGTTCGACCTCGTTCTCGGAGCCGACTTCCTGAGTCGCAGCGATGCACAGTTCGTGTTTCTCGGCCAAGGAGAGGCGAGATACGAGAAGGCGCTCGCAGATCTCGCGGCTGCCGCTCCGAGGCGAGTGGTCCTGCGACTGGACTTCAGCGATGAGATGGAGCACCGAGTGCTCGGCGCCGCCGATGCTCTCCTCATGCCGTCGTTCTACGAACCCTGCGGTCTCACACAGATGCGCGCGCAACGCTACGGCACGATCCCAATCGCGCGTCGAGTCGGCGGTCTCGCGGACACCATCGAGGATGGGATTAGCGGGTTCCTGTTTAACGACTACTCACCTGAGGCGCTCCTGGCAAGCGTACACCGAGCCGGCGAGCGGTACGCCGACACCGACGGTTGGAGGAAGATGATGCGGCGCGCGATGAGCAGAGAGTTCGGCTGGCCCAGAGTAGCAGACGAATACATCTCGCTCTATAGGCACGCGGAGTACATCAAACTGCTGCGCTCCACAAAAGACGGTGCGGTATTCGACCGGCTCCCTGCCGTGGTCGCACGATATCAGGAAGGGGATCCGCTGGCGCGACCACGGTACGAAATGTGGAAGTTCAACCGACGCCCTCGCACGATCCAACCTGGATGTACACTCCGCGTCCTCGCTCGCGCAGCGTTCAGACTGCACTGGACCGCCAACGAGTGGCGTGACGTGCGCGACTCGTCATCCATGGCGACGGGCGTCGGCGTCGATTATGTCGACCTTCCGGTTCCGGTCGATCAGACAGCGCCACTCAGATTCACCTTCTTCTGGACGGAGCCAGGCCACTGGGAGGGCACGGATTTCTCAGTCGCGATCGACGCGGCTTCGGCGTGACGGCACGCCTTCGTCCCGTTGCAGTAAGCGCGATCGTCGGATCGGCGTGCGTGCGGTGGCGGGGAAGAGCGCGACCAAGTGAGCAGACTTCTGGCGGTGGCGTCTGGAAGTGAAAGCCTTCGCTATCAGTGCCGCCAAGGCGGCGAATGGCGTTAGGTAGCCGGTCATGACGTATTCCTCCTGGGTGAGTCTAGTTCAGCGACTCGCGAGATGTATCGCCAGATTGGCGAGTCCCTTCGATACTGGTCGCCACGTTTAGCACTCTAGCGGCGGCGCGAATTTCTGTCGCTGGTACGGCCGTCGACGACGGTGGTACACGCGTGTCATTGTCGTGATACGCGCGATGCCGACACCTTCCACCATCAACGCAACGCGAGGTAACGCGCATGACGGCTCTGGAGGAGATGGCCGAGTTCATTGTTGGCTCAGCAGTGGAGAGCCTGTCTCCGGCGCGCCGCCTGACCCTCAAGGTCCGCATCCTTGACTCGTTAGGCTGCGCCATCGGAGCACTCGGTGCCGATCCTGTGCGCTACGTTCGCCAGTACGTCACGGACTTTTCACTCGAAGGTTCCTGTACGCTCATCGGCGGCGGTCGGAGCGCGCCAGATCGAGCGGCGCTGTTGAACGGCGCGTTGGTACGATATCTCGATTTCAATGACAGCTATCTCGCCGCACGCGAAACCTGTCACCCATCCGACAACTTCGCCGCCGTGCTCGCGGCCGCGGAATTGGCGAAGACGGACGGTGGCACGCTGCTCACCGCGCTCGCGGTCGCGTATCAAGTGC
>JANWKK010000055.1 GCA_025451425.1 Gemmatimonadaceae bacterium | reverse complement strand
GGCGATCGATGTGATCGACGAAGCGGGAGCGCGGGCGCGGCTCGCCGCGCAGGCGCCACCGCCTGAGGTCGCGGACCTAAAAGCGCAACTCGAGAAGGTGAACTCAGACAAGGAAGCCGCAGTGCGCGATCAGAACTTCGAGCGCGCGGCGTCGCTGCGAGACAAAGAGCGCGAGCTGCAGACCGACATTCGCCGCAAGCAGGAGGAGTGGGAAAAGCGGCGCCAGTCGTTCCGGCCGGTGCTGGGCGAAGAGGAGATTGCGTTTATCGTCAGCCGGTGGACGGGCATACCGGTAACACGACTCCAGGAAGCCGAGACGTCTCGTCTGTTGCGCATGGAAGACGAGATGCACCACACAGTGATCGGGCAAGATGAGGCGATTCGGGCCATCTCGCGATCGATTCGCCGCAGCCGCGCGGGTCTGAAGGATCCGCGTCGTCCGATCGGCTCATTTATTTTCTCAGGCCCGACCGGTGTCGGGAAAACGGAACTGGCGCGCGCTCTGGCGAAGTTTTTGTTCGCCGATGAGCAAGCGCTCATCCGTGTCGACATGTCTGAGTATATGGAAAAGTTCTCGGTTTCACGGCTGATCGGCGCGCCACCAGGGTACGTCGGCTACGAAGATTCAGGAACGCTCACGAAAGCGGTTCGGCGGAAGCCCTACGCAGTGATCCTGCTCGATGAGATCGAGAAGGCGCACCCGGATGTGTTCAACATCTTGCTTCAGGTGCTCGATGAGGGACATCTCACCGACAACTACGGCCGGGTGATCGACTTCAAGAACACGGTCGTGATCATGACGTCGAACGTCGGCGCACGTGATCTCACCAAGGGGAAGACGCTGGGCTTCTCGACGGGCGATTCGATGCACAGCTTCGATCGCATGGCGGAAAAGGTCCGAGAGGAATTGAAGATCGTCTTCAATCCGGAGTTCCTGAACCGACTCGACGACGTCATCGTCTTCCATCCGCTCAGCCGCGAGCACATTTCGCAGATCGTTGGCATCCTACTCAAGGATGTTCGCAAGCGTCTCGCCGAGGAGGAGTTGACGCTCACGCTCACGGATGCAGCCACGGACTTCCTCGTGACGCAAGGCTACGACGAGGCGTACGGTGCTCGTCCGTTGAAGAGGGCGATTCAGAAGTACATTGAGGATCCGCTCTCCGAGAAGATCCTGATGGGCGAGTTCTCTCGGGGGGACGAGATCGAGGTGGAGGTGACACCCGATGGGACGAAATTGGGCTTTCGGGTCATGACGAGCACGACGAAGGCCTAGCCGCCACGCGGTTGCGCCCTCGTCGGCGTCGGCTCCTGTTCTTTAGGGATTAAGAAGCATTTCGGCCAGGTTCATGCGGACCTGGCCGGCGTGTTTCTGTGTATATTTGGCCCATGATTCGACACCGCAGCCTGCTGCAGGCCGCTGGGCTGATCGTCGTCGCATCCGTCCCAGCCTGGTCGCAGCAAAACACGTCCGGTCAGGGGCCTTGTGCAACGCCGGACAGCGTAGTGTTTCATGGCAACCAACGCATCTCGGAAACGATGCTGCGCGGCGACGCCGGCATCTCGCCCGGCGTTGCGTTGAGCGCAGGCGTGCTGCAGCGCGCGATCAAGGGCCTCTACGCCACTGGCCAGTTCGACGACATTCAGACTTCGTGCAACATCGCGGCGAACGGTAAAGCGATCCTAACGTTCGACGTCAAGGAACGTCCGGTTCTGAAAGACGTCGATGTCACGGGTCCAGATCGCCTATCGATCAACTCGGTCAAGGACCGAGTTGATCTTCTCATTGGAAGACCCGTCGATCCCAATGCGGTTGCGCGCTCGGTCGGGCGTATCGACTCGCTGTACGAGGCGGAAGGCTATCCGTTGGCACAGGTGCGTGTTGACACCACCGTGGTCGACGGTCAGCTCAAGATCGTTTTTCACGTAAGTGAGGGGAGCCGCCTCTCCGTATCGGGAGTCGACATTCAGGGCAATAAGGCGATCCCGGACAAGACGATCGTCGCCAAAATGCAGACCAAGCCCGAGGGCTTCTGGTTCTGGCAGAAGGGAGAGTACGACGCCGATAAGCTTGCGGGCGACGTGACGGAACGGATCCCACAGGCTTACAGTGAGCGCGGATTTATCGACGCGCAGGTGTTGCGCGACTCGCTGATCGTCGATCGAAGCCGGGGCAAAGCACTCGTCGATATCGGCGTCTCCGAGGGACCGCAGTATCACATTGGCGACTTCGAGGTCGTTGGAGCGAAGGTCTTCTCGAGTGAGCAGATCGCGCGCTTCTATCCCTTCGGTGAGCATACGAAGGGAATGATCGAGACGGTGAAGGGCGTGTTCCAACGCCACGACAATGGCGTAGAGATCTTCGACAAGAGCAAATGGGACGACGCGACCGGGAAGGTGCAGGAGGCGTACGCGAACCAGGGATACATCTACGCGCAGGTGAGACCGGTCATCGAGCGGATCAAGGTCGGTAAGGACTCGGTTCCGACCGTCAATTTGCGGTGGGAGATCAGCGAGGGAGCGCCGGCAATCGTGAACCGTGTCGAGATCATGGGGAACGACATCACGGCGGAGAATTGCGTTCGCCAACAGATCCTCGTCGTGCCGGGCGACGTCTTCAACCGTGAGGCCCTGATTCAAAGCTACCAGAGCATCGCGAACCTCGGATTCTTCGAGACACCACTCCCCGCGCCGGAGACGAGGCCTAACGACAAGGGCGACGTCGACATCGTTTTCCACCTGAAGGAAAAGCGAACCGGGAATGTGAACTTCGGTGCATCGGTGGGTCAGGGCGTGGGCGTCGGCGGATTCATTGGATTCGAACAGCCGAATCTGTTCGGCATGTGCAAGAAGGGATCACTGCAGTGGCAGTTCGGCCAATACATCAACGACTTCAATCTCGCGTACACTGATCCGAACATCAGACAGTCGCAGATTTCAGGAACGATCAACGCGTACGACAGCCAGTCCCGATACATCATCGCGAACCTTGGCCGCAGCAAGCGCGTTGGCGGCCAGATCCAGTTTGGACTTCCGGTTCCCGGCTCGCCGCGATACACCCGTCTCTTTCTCAATTACGGTGGCGAGAGAGTGAGTTATGGCGGCACCGGACTCGTCTCGACGATTCAGTGCAACAACTGCTTCCGGTCGAGTGTCGGTGCGACCATAACGAGAGATACGCGGTTCGACATGCCGTTCCCATCGTCGGGGACGGAGCAATCGTTCTCGGCGCAATTCAATGGCGGTCCGCTCGGCGGCAGCGCGTCGTTCCAGCGGTACACGGCCGAGATGCGATCGTACGCGACGCTCGCCAGCATCGGCGGGGGTGATGTTTTTTCGTCGCCGATCAAGCTGGTATTCGGGCTATCGACGCGAATGGGCGGTGTGTTCGGCGATCCTGGGCCATTCTTCGTATCGCAGGCATTCTCGTTAGGCGGCGTGCAGTACGGCGAGCCTCTGCGCGGTTACGAAGAATTCTCGATCACGCCGAACGGATACATCCCGCAGACGAGCTCGTACACAGCGACGCGCGCCTCGTTCGGCGACATGTTCTACACGCAAAGCGCCGAGCTCGGCGTGCGCTTCAATCAGATGCTGTACATGGACGCGTTCTACGATGCCGGCAACCTCTGGGCGAAGCCTTCGGACTTCAACCCAACGCGGCTATTCCGCGGCATCGGCGTGGGCGGTTCGATCGTCACTCCGCTTGGACCACTCGGCGTCGATCTGGGGTACGGACTCGATCGTGTGAATGCAGAGGGACTGCGCGATCCCAAGTGGCAGGTGCACTTCAAATTCGGACAGATCTTCTAATCGGAGTTTTCAATGTCTTCGTTCTTCCGCACGGCATGTGCGACGCTGGCTGTGCTCACCCTGGCTGTGGGTGTTACGCATAACGCGCACGCACAATCTGCTCCCGCACAATTCAAGATCGCGTTCGTCAACGTCGGAGTGCTTCTCGACAACGCGCCGGGAAAGACGCAAGCGGAATCCACGTATGCTCGTGAGACGCGTGCTTACGGCGATCAGCTGAAGCGGATGAGCGATTCGCTGAACACGATGTTCGCGGCGTACCAGAAGCAGGAGCCGACGCTCACGGCAACGCAGAAGGAGACGAGGCAGAAGGCACTCAGGGATCTGCAGGAGCAGTTACAGACCAAAAACCAGCAATTGCAGCAACAGGCGCAGCAGCGCCAGAACGAGCTGATGGCGCCGATCATGGAGCAAGTAAAGAAAGTTCTCGACGACATCCGCTTGGAAGATGGTTACTCGATGATCATCACCGGCGATCCGAACTTGATTCTGTCATATGACAAGAATCTCGATATCACCGATCGCGTCGTCGCGCGTCTCAAGACCGTTGCATCGACGCCCGGCAGGACGCCAGGCGCGCCGGTCTCGGCACCAGCCGGTGTGACGCGAAAGCCGCAGTGAGTCGAGAGGCATCGTCGCACGAAAACGGCGGTGAGGGCGGTGTCGTCCTCACCGCTGACGTTATTGCGACCGAGGTCGGCGGCCTCCTCGTAGGCGATCCCTCCACCAAGGTGCGCCGCATTGCTCCACTCGATCGCGCCGCCAGCGACGAGTTGAGCTTTCTCGCATCACCGAAATACGTGTCGTTGCTCGCCGGCTCTCGCGCCGGCGTCGTATTGGTGTCGCCCGACCTCTCGGAAGCGCCCGGTGGTGCCGGCGCTCGTATCGTCGTCGCAAAGCCTCATGAGGCTCTGCTGTCGCTTATCCCGCGCTTTTATCGAGCACACAAAGGCGAACCGGGTATTCATGCGACCGCGAGAATCGGTCGCGGCGTTCGCCTCGGCGACGGCCTGAGTATCGGACCCTACGCGGTACTCGGTGACGGAGCACAGATCGGAGATCGCGTTGTCATCGACTCGCATACAGTGATCGGCGCGGGCGTGGAGATCGCGAGTGATTGTCATTTCTATCCGTCGACGACGGCGTACAGCGGAACGGTCGTCGGCAAGCGCGTGATCGTTCACGCCGGCGCGCGCCTCGGGTCCGATGGATTCGGCTATGTCTTTCGCGAAGGCCGACATGAGAAGATTCCGCACGTCGGCCGCTGCATCATCGAAGACGACGTCGAGATCGGAGCGAATACGACGATCGATCGCGGCAGTATCGATGATACGGTGATTGGCGCGGGGACCAAGATCGACAATCTGGTGCACATCGCGCACAATGTCCGCATCGGGCGATTGTGCCTTATCATGGCGCAGGTTGGAATCGCCGGATCGGTTCGTGTCGAGGACGGATGTGTGATCGCGGGACAAGTCGGAATCAGCGGGCATCACACTATTGGGACGC
>JANWKK010000054.1 GCA_025451425.1 Gemmatimonadaceae bacterium | reverse complement strand
GCGGCTGGCCCGTCGGCCGTTGCAAGCGGCAGAGGAAACGGGAGGGGGCGCCTCTAGCGGGCCCGAGATGGGACGACGGATCGCTGCGCCTAAGACGATGTTGCGCTGATCTTCCGCGGGGCGGCGTGATCTCTTGACAATGCCGCGAATCGCCCTCCGGCTGATTTTGTGCCGCCCCAGACGTCTCTTAGGCGCGGCGACCTCAACCCTAGAGCGTTTTCCGTGCGCCGGCGAAACCGGCGAGATGTTACGGATGAAAGAGCCACACGATGAAGGTCTAGCGAACCACATCGTCTCCGAGTCATGCGCCGTGCGCCCGCAAGGACGACGGTGAAGCGTTGACAGGGGGACGCATGGGCCGGGTATCGAGCCGCGAAATCCTCTTCGCCTCCAGGGTGCTGCCGCTGTGGAAATAAGCGGAACGCCATATCGGGACCGCCGCTTTCGCGAGGCGGTGTCGAACCCTGCGCGGTCTGAGACCCCGAGCACGTGCGGACGCATCTCGCCCGGGAACCGGGAGGTTCCGTGCTTGCCTTGGCGCACACCAAGGCCGCATCGCGAAGTCTGAGACACACGGCGATGATAGACGAGCACGGGAAGTCGGACCGCTTCGTAGTACCCGCGAGCTTGCCGAACAACGCCTCGGAACAGGCGGCGGAGGTGAGGGAGGGAAGGGAGCGGACCAAGGGGAACACGCCTGAGCGCAACGCGTCCCGGACGCAGCGCCGGCCCGACGCGCCCAGCGCGCTCGAGCGTGTACGGCAAGCAGCCAAGCAAGATCGGAAACAGCGGTTCACTGCGCTTCTCCATCATGTCTACGACGCGGAGCAACTGCGCGCGGCCTACTTCGCAGTGAAGCGGCACGCGGCGGCCGGCATCGACGGCGAGACATGGCAGCACTACGGGATGGCCTTGGAGGCCAATCTTCAGGACCTCTCGGAGCGGCTGAAGCGAGAGGCGTATCGAGCGAAGCCGGTGCGTCGTGCGTACATGCCGAAGGCGGACGGGCAGCAGCGGCCGCTCGGCGTTCCCACGCTGGAGGATAAAATCGTCCAGCGTGCCGTCGTCGCGGCACTGAACGCGATTTACGAAACGGACTTCCTCGGGTTCTCGTACGGATTCCGACCGAAGCGCAGCCCGCATCTCGCGTTGGACGCGCTGACCGTTGGCCTCATGACGAAGAACGTGAACTGGGTGCTCGATGCGGACATTCGCAGCTTCTTCGACACGCTGAAGCACGAATGGCTCGTGCGCTTCGTCGAGCACCGTGTGGCGGACCGGCGCGTCGTGCGACTCCAGAAATGGCTGAACGCCGGCGTGCTGGAGGAAGGGCACCGCATCGTCAGTGAGGTCGGCGCGGTCCAAGGCGGGAGTATCAGCCCGTTGTTGGCGAATGTCTACCTGCACTACGTCTTCGACCTCTGGGCCCAGCGATGGCGGAAGCGGCAGGCACACGGCGACGTGGTCGTGGTGCGCTTCACCGATGACTTCGTCGTGGGCTTCGAGCATCGAGACGACGCCGAGCAGTTTCTCGCCGACCTGCGTGAGCGATTCGCGCGCTTCGGTCTGACGCTGCACCCGGACGAAACGCGGCTCCTCGAATTCGGCCGCCATGCGGCGTCGAACCGGCGAGCGCGTGGCGAGGGCAAACCTGAGAGTTTCAACTTTCTGGGCTTCACGCACAGCTGTGCGACGACCCGGAAGGGCGGCTTCACGGTCTTGCGACGGACGATGCGGACGCGGATGCAGGCGAAGCTGAAGGCGGTCAAGGCGGAACTTCAGCGACGGATGCACCAGCCTCTCCCGGAACTCGGCGTATGGGCGCGGTCGTCAGAGGGCATGTCCAGTACTACGGCGTGCCGATGAACTCCCTGCCCCTCTATGCCTTCGCCAGGGCGGTCAGTCGGCTGTGGTGGCGTGTGCTCGCTCGCCGCAGCCAGCGACATCTGCCGTGGCATCGGATGCGTCGCTTCATCGCCCGATGGGTTCCGCCCGTGCGCATTTGTCATCCGTATCCGCTCGTGCGATTTGGCGTCGTCACCCGAGGTGGGAGCCGGATGCGGTAATCCGCACGTCCGGTTCTGTGCGGGGGGCGGCGGGTGACCGTCGTCCCTACCGCGACAAAACGGTGTAGCGTTCGCCTCAAGCGGACCATCGAGAAGTCCGGCTGAAGCCGGACACGACGTACTACACGGAAACGGAAAATGCTCTAATGCAGGATTGCGAATCAGCGTGCTTTCCAACTGGTTGAAGCGCGGCTGTGCGTGCAATAGCGTGCAAGGCGCCACGGTAACGCTGGGCATCGACGGCATTCGCGGCAATGTGGAATCTGTAAGTTACAGAATCCAAAGAGTCCAAGAGGGTTCCATCCGTCTCCGTCGCAATCAACTGGTTCACTGAAACCGCAGTGCGCGATAGAAACTCGTGGGACAAACTGGGGACAATCTGGCGCGGTTTGGTGAGGTCCAGAGTTGCCTCTGGGCCTGGGATTGCCCAATGAAAATCGGCCTGGTTGCCCGGGGTCGTCCCCGGCCGGCTTGAGAAAAGTGGCTGTTAACCGGAGGGTTGCTGGTTCGAATCCAGCCTGAGGAGCCATTTTTCGAATAAAATCCGACACGTCGGTCTCCGCAGAATCGCTCACGGGACCGCTTCGCCCTTTTCTTGCCCTCTTGCTTTTCGCCTTGCCCTTTGGAGTCGTCGGAGCCGGGGGCGGCGGCGGATCGAGCAGGCTGACTTCGGCAGACAAGAATGTCGGCGACAGGTGCGCGTAGCGCATCGTCATCTTTATCGACTGATGGCCGAGCAGCTCAGCGACGCTGCGGAGGGAAGCACCGCGCATCATCAGCCACGAGGCGAACGTGTGCCGCAGATCGTGCCAGGTGAAGTCTTCGATCCCCGCCAGCTCCAGGGCTGCGTGGAAGCCGTTCTTGACGTCGTGAACCGGCTCGCCTGCATTCTTTCCGAGCTTGTGGGGGAACACGTACGGATTCTCCGGCTCCCGCGACTTGGATAGCTTTTCGAGTGTTCCCTTTGCCGTCGCGTTGAGCGGGACCGACAGCGGCCGGCCGCTCTTCGTTCGTGGAATCCGCATCACGCTATTGGCGAGATCGATCTGGTCCCACTGCAGGTCAAAGAGACTGCCACGGCGCAAGCCCGTGTGCGCCGCCAAGACGATCTTTTCCTCGAGGTATGGCGACGGCTTGTTCGCGCGTGCCTTCATTGCCCGCACCGCCTCGATCAGCCGGCCGTATTCTTCGCGAGTCAGATACCGCAGCCGTGAGTTGTCCTCGTGGAACAGCTTCACGCGGCGAACGGGTTCGAGACCGCCAGCTCGTGCCCGATGCACCAGTTGAAGAACGCCTTTAGGATCGCCAGGTCCTTGTCCGTCGTACTGCGCGCAACTTTCTGCGCCCGCTTCAACTTGAAATCCTCGATCGTTTGGGAGCCGACCTTGGCGAGGTGGGTGTGAGGTCCGAGGTGCGCTTCCCAAAGCGTAAGCGATGGATCGATGTAGCTGTCGTGCGAGCGGTGCTGAACCTTCGAAAATTCCCGGTACTGTTTCATCGCTTCGGCGACCGTGACGTTGCGCGCGGCGCGGTCATCCCAGGTACCGTTCTGGATCTTCGCATGTTCTCCTGCCCACAGTCGCAGCGCTTCGCGCTCGCGACGTAGGCGTTTGCGACGGCGCGAACCGTCTGGGTATCGGACCTCAACGAGCCAGCGACTCGTCTTCTCGTCCCATGCCGGCCCCTTCGAGTAGTCGCGATTCTTTCGTGTGTCCAGTTCCATGGCCCCGTCTCGCTTTGATAGTACAACCCGCTACGAATCGGTCAAGTACACTCCGACGGATCCGTACAATTCCGTTGCCGTATTTCACAATTTCGATTTTGCCATCTGATATCCAATGCCGCAGGGTCCATGGTCGGATCCCAAGGCAGTTAGCCGCGTCGACCACGTTCAACAGCTCATCCGCACGCATCATTGACCTCCTGGCACCTACCAATCTTCTGATGGTGCTCAGCACTCGGTGCAAGGTGGAAACGGTCGTGCTCGACGTCGTACGCGCAGACACGAGCGAGTTCCGTAACGACTCTGTGTCCTTGTCTTCTGTCGATGTGGAGCACCATTTGCACGGAGTCGGCAATCATGTGCCGCACCGCTTGGTAGGGAAGCTCCACGCCGGACTGCAGGACGCACGAAGTAAAGCGTGCGAGCGCCTGTACCGCTGAATTCGAGTGGATGGTCGACAGCGACCCGCTGTGGCCGGTATTCAGCGCTTGCAACAGGTCGTACGCTTCCCCTCCTCGCACTTCGCCGAGAATAATACGATCCGGTCGATGCCGAAGCGTCGCGCGCAAGAGATCGCGGATCGTCACCGCAGGCATGTTCGTTTGGGCTCGCCGACCTTCGAAGCGGACGACGTTCCGCTTGTTGATCTGCAGCTCCGCCGTGTCCTCGATGATGACGAGGCGATCGCCGTCCGGCAAAAATGCCGTCAGCGCGTTGAGGAGTGTAGTCTTGCCCGTGCTGGTGCCACCGCTGATCAAGACGTTCTGCCGACGTTCAATCGCGTCGCGGACGCACCGAAGTCCTTCTGATGTGATCGTGCCAGTTCGCACCAGTTCGTCGGCAGTGAAGAACCGCGTTTGAAACTTGCGGATCGTCAGTGTGGTGCCGCCAATGCTGCAGGGCGGAAAGACGGCAGCCACTCGAGAGCCATCAGGCAGTCGCGAATCGAGGATCGGCTGTTCCTCGGACACGTCATCACCGAGGGCGCGAGCAATGTTCTTGACCGCCACCTTCAGGTTGCGCTCATCCACGTGCACGTCAGGCACGTGTTGGAGCACGCCGGCACGCTCGACGAAAACCTGCTGCGAGCCGTTCACCATGATCTCGCTGATGTCGGGATGCCGACGACCCCGTCGTTGCCGATCATCGCCACCTCCGCGGCGGTCCCGTTCGCGGTCAAGGCGAGGAGCGAAATGACGCCGTCCAATGGGAAGTACGCGTGGCGCATGGCTTCGCCAGGCTCCGCCAGGATCGTTCCACTCGGGAGGTGCACACGTTCGCTGTGCGCCAGGAGGCGGCGACGCTCGTCATCCGACACCGCGTTCAACACCGCGTTCGGCTGCACCATTGGCAATCAGCCCTCGTGCTACTGATCCACGCCTCGTCTCAAACCTTAGGCGTGTCAGCACGCGAGTGCGACGTACCTGCTCGCCGAGGGCTTCAGCCTGAAAGAGATCAGCGATCATCTCGGACACACGAGCCTGCGGGCGACGGAGATCTACGCCAAAGTGGACCTGACGGCGCTTCGCGTGGTGGGCGATGTCGATCTGACCGCGCTCGTCGCGCATGAGGCATCCTGTGCCGCGCGCGAGACGCCGTTCTATGCGATCGGGCAGCTCGCCGCCCTCCGCGCGGTTGCGGCGATGTCGTTGGGAGGTGTGCAATGACCCTCTCGCAGTGTCTTGACGAGTACATTCGTCATCGCCGGTCGCTCGGCGTCTGTTTTCACGGCGAGCAGGTCCGTCTCCGCACGTTTCTCAGGATCGTCGGCGATCGCGAGATCGCGACCGTTTCACCACAGGCCGTCCGGCGGTACATCGATGGGCGCGGACCGGTCACGCAGGCGTGGCTGGCCCGCTATCACACGGTGAATGCGTTTTACCGATTCGCGATCCGTCGCGAGTACGCGACGACGTCGCCGGTGCCGCGCACGAAGCCGGTCGTGGCGCAGACGTTCGTTCCGTATCTCTACTCGGACGCCGAGATGCGCCGGTTGCTCACGGCGGTCGACGAGCGCCACGAAGAGGATTGGCTCGTCCGGCCGGCGACGATGCGCACGCTGCTGCTCTTGTTGTATGCGACCGGCCTGCGGATTAGCGAGGCGCTCGCGCTCGACATACGGGACGTCGATCTCCGCGAGCGGCTCCTCACGATTCGCGAGACGAAGTTCTACAAGAGCCGCCTCGTCCCGATCGGCGACGATCTCACGGGCGTGCTCCGCAGGTACCGGAATCGACAGTACGCCGGGACCGATTGTGCGCCGACGGGCCCATTTCTCTCGGACCATCGCCACCGGCGCATCCTTCGCCAGACGGCGGAGTTGGTGTTCTATCGGGTGCGGCAGCAGGCAGGCCTCGATCACCCCGTCGGCCGGTCGTTCCGGCCGCGCCTCCACGATCTCCGGCACACCTTCGCGATGAATCGTCTCCTGACGTGGTATCACGAGGGCAAAAACGTCCAGCGATTGTTGCCGCATCTGACGACGTACCTCGGGCACCGGAGCGTGGTGGAAACACAGCGGTACCTGCAGATGACCTCGGACGTGGCGATGCAGGCGGGACTCCGGTTCCTGCAGTACGCGGAGGTGTGCGATGTCCAAAACTGACGCCTTGGCCGCTGGTCCCTGGATACGCCGCTTCTTGCTCGAGCACCTGATCGTCGAACGGAATCTGTCGCGCCACACGCAACGGAGTTATCGCGACACGTTTCGGCTCCTGCTACCGTTTGCCGCTGGCCGCCTGCGGCGCCCGATCGATCGGCTGGCGATGACGGAGCTCTCCGCACCGGTGCTGCGGGAGTTCCTGCAGCATCTGGAGCGCGAGCGCCACTGCAGCGTGCGCACTCGCAATCAGCGGCTCGCGGCCGTGCACGCGTTCGCATACTTCGTCGGCGAGCGCGCCCCCGAGTGCCTGATGTGGTGCCGCCAGATCCGCAGCGTGCCGTTCAAACGCTACGACCGGCCCGCCCTCGCGTACTTGGAGAAAGCCGAAATCGACGCGATTCTGGCGGCGCCCGATCGCGCGACCGAGGCGGGCCGTCGCGATCACGCGCTCGTGCTGTTTCTCTATAACAGCGGCGCACGGGCGAGCGAAGCCGCCGCCCTCACGATTAGCGATCTCGATCGCCATGCCGACGGGTCGGGCTCGCCACGGCTGACGGGTAAAGGCGGCAAGACGCGGTACTGTCCGCTCTGGCCCACGACGACGCGCGTGCTCGGCCAGATGACGACCGGTCGGGCCCAGGACGAACCGGTATTTCTCAATCGACGGCGTCGACCGATGACGCGCTTCGCGATCCATGCGACCGTCGCGCGGTGCGTCGCACAGGCGACGCGGACGCAGCCGTCACTCGCGAAGAAAGGCATCAGCCCGCACGTCATCCGGCACACGACGGCGACGCACTTGCTACGTGCAGGCGTGGACATCAATACGATCCGCGCGTGGCTGGGGCACGTCTCGATCGACACGATGAACGTGTATGCCGAAGTGGATCTGGAGACGAAGGCCAGGATGCTGGCGACGTCGTCGTTTTCGGCGAGTCCGACGCCGACGCGGCGCTGGCGTGACGATCCATCTCTGATGCAGTTCCTCCGCAGCCTGTAAGGCCTGCAGGTTATGTTACGTAGCGGACCGTGAGAACGGGAGTCGACGACGGCCTTAGTAGTCCTCAGTGTGAATGGCTCTGTTTGTCACGACGCAGGTTCGTAGGAATTCTCGCTCTCGGGCGAATAATGCTCTTCTGTTAAAGTCACCGTATCTGCGATCGTGGCAGTTAACAAGACGAGGCTTCAGACTGTCTATTCGTCAGGAGGTCCTCCATGATTCGCTTGGCCATTGCGCTCCTCGGAATGATCAGCTGTGCAGTGACGCCAATTAGCGTGATGGCGCGCGGCGCCACACAACGTCTGGCCGCCACACCGGCGACGAGCCCCCCGTGCCCAGTCAGCAACGGCAGCCTGCAGATCGTTCCACCGTCGCCGCATATTTTCGGCGGTGGCGGCGTGTGGTTCGGCGACGGCCCGGTCTACATCAACCTGGCATGGAAATCAGACACCCTGGCGCCGGCACGTTTCAGCTTCAGCAAGATCCCCATCTACAGCGGCCGGCCGCGGCCGGCGAAGACGCCGGTCGTTGCCGAACCGTCGTACGCCGGCGCCGTCACCATCCACGGCCGCGCACTCGACGCGATGTCGACGCCGTTGATGTTCAGCAGTGATCACGGACCGACAGATCGCCTCGAACTGCAAGCGCCGCATGACCGTCCGTCCGCTACTGACTGGTCCTTCTGGGCCACCGGCATCATCGTCCCGCAGGCCGGATGCTATGAGCTGCAAATTGGGACGGCCCAGAAATCGGAAGCGATCGTGTTCGAGGCGGCGCCTTAACCCGCCTGAGCCTGACCGCACATAACCAACTGCAGAACATAAGTGCGCGTATTCGTGCACCAGCGTGGTGAATTCCGTGGCGGCCGAGAGACCGCGGAGGAGTCGAATGCATCCGCCACTGGACGTGCCCAGCGCGCCGTCGAGGTCATCGACCGATTCGAGCGCTATGCCGCGCCCCAGAATTGCGTTCTTCAATGCGGCGGTCTTGGCGCCGGGATCGCCGGACGCTTCGCCCGGTTCGGGCAGCGGCTCACCGTCAGTTTGCGCCACGTCTTATCTCGGGATTCAGGACTTTTCGATTTTGTGCCGCGCGTGACCCATGTGTTGTCTTTGGTGGGCTCTGAAACCGCTGTGCGGCAGCGGGCTTGGCAAACGCACCGAACGGCCCCGGCTCCGGTGGCCCCTACTCGCGGACGCGCGCCTGACGTGCGAGCATGGCCGTGGCCGCCATCAGTTCGCCTGGCTCGATCGGCTTTGCTAGATGCATCTGGAAGCCGCTGCGCAGCGCCCGCGTACGATCCTCCGACCGCGCGAACGCGGTCAACGCCGCCGCGGGGATCTCTCGGACGTGCGCGTCGCTCGACTGGCGGATCGCCTCCATGAGATCAAATCCGTTCATTTCGGGCATGCCGAGATCGACCACCAGGACGTCAAACGATGCTCGTGCGACCTTGTCCAACGCCGTCTTTCCGGAATCGGCCGTCGTGACGGTCGCGCCCGTGGCTTCCAGAATCTCTCGGACGAGCGCGAGCGCGTCACGATCGTCGTCGACGGCGAGGATCCGGATGCCGTCCAGCCGCGGCACGACGATCGCGCCTGAGGCGGCCGGCGCATGCGG
>JANWKK010000053.1 GCA_025451425.1 Gemmatimonadaceae bacterium | reverse complement strand
TCGCGTTTCAGCGGCGGATCGTGCAAGGGCTCACGGCTGGTGCGGTTAAAGGATAACCGGATGTCAGGTGCAGATTCCTCGCCGCGCTCGGAATGACAGATACTAATCACATGGCGCGTATAACTCTTTCGCACGTCGATAAACGTTACCCGAACGGCTTCATCGCCTCCCGCGATCTCTCATTGGAGATCGCCGACGGCGAGCTCCTCGTTCTCGTCGGGCCGTCAGGCAGCGGCAAGTCGACGGTGCTGCGCATGATCGCCGGACTCGAGAAGCCGACAAGCGGCACGATCACCATCGGTGAGCGCGACGTCACGCGTCTCCCGCCACAGGAGCGTGACATCGCGATGGTCTTTCAGAGCTACGCGCTCTATCCGCACATGACCGTGCGCGAAAACATGGCGTTCGGACTTCGCCTCCGAAAACAATCCAACGAGATGGTCGCGCGGCGCATCGGCGAGGTCGGAGAGGCGTTAGGCCTGACGTCGATGCTCGATCGCAAGCCGGCGCAGCTATCCGGCGGACAGCGGCAGCGCGTCGCTCTGGGCCGAGCCATCGTGCGCGAGCCAAAGGCATTTCTCTTCGACGAACCCCTGTCCAACCTCGACGCGCAGCTCCGAGTCGAGACGCGTGCGGAATTGGCGCGCCTGCATCGCCGACTCGGCGCGACGATGGTCTACGTCACGCACGATCAGGTCGAAGCGATGACGTTGGGGACGCGTGTCGCGGTGCTGAAAGACGGCGTGCTTCAACAAGTGGCGCCGCCGATGGAGCTGTATCGCCAACCACGGAATCGGTTCGTCGCGAGCTTCATCGGTAGCCCGTCGATGAACTTCGTGCGGGGTGCGATCGAGCGCGATGGTGGGGGAGGAGGCGCGCGCTTTGTCGCGCCAGGTCTTACGCTCATGCTGGCCGATGCGGTGACGGCACGAGGGCCGGTGGTCCTCGGAGTGCGCCCGCACGATATCGCGTTGGGTGGCGCCGGCGACAAAGGCTCGAGCGCCATCGTGACGCTCGTCGAGCCGTTGGGAAGCGAGCAGCTAGTGTACGTACGGGTGCCCGGCGGAGCCGACCTGGTTGCCGCCGTTGGCGCGGACGGCGCGCCGCGCGTCGACGAAACAGTCACGCTTCGAGTTGCAACCGCCGCCGTACATCTCTTCGATGCAGACAGCGGAAGCCGTCTCACGTTAGGCGCGGAACCGCGGTCCGGCGCGGCGGAGCCGTCGCTGAAGTAACCGTTGAACGGCATCTCGACTGTGTCACCGCGTGACAAGTCGCCCGCGCAACTGCGCTTGCCACATGCGATAACCTGTTGGGCGCCGTTGCTTACGGGGTTCTATGCGAAAATCTGTCTTGACATTACGTGTCCCTGGACACATATCACCGCCCAGTTCGGACCAGTCTGTCGAGTCGTTACGTCCCAGTGACGAAACGGCTCGGCAGAAAGTTGGTTTTAGCACAATCGACATGAGCAGGTTCCCACTCCTCACTCTGTGGAGGACAGTCGCATGGCAAGGGGTCGCTTCCTAGTTCCCATGCTCGTAGGAGGCTTGCTGTTCGCGAGCCAACTGCGTGCACAGGGTACCACTGGCACCGTCACCGGTCGCGTCGTCGACAGCGCGAGTCAGCAAGGCATCGCGAATGTCAACATCGTGATCATGGGTGGCCAGCGCGGGACGCTAAGTAGAGACGACGGCGGCTTCACGCTCACGGGCATCGCTGCCGGGACCTACACCGTCCGTGCGAGCCGCATTGGTTATCGGCCGCAAACGCAACCGGCTGTCGTTACCGCCGGTTCGTCGACGAGCGTCAGCTTCATGATGAATCGGCAGGCCGCAGTACTCAGTGAAATCGTCGTCACCGGTTACGGGACGCAGCGCCGTGAGGCGATCTCCGGATCTGTCGCCACGGTGGATGCAGATCAGGCCAACGTCGGCGTCGTGACGAACGCGAATCAGATGCTCGCGGCGCGCGTCGCCGGCGTGCAGCTGACGACGAACAACGGTGATCCTGGCGCCGGCCAGCAGGTCGTGATCCGCGGCGGCACCTCGATCAGCGCGAGCAATGATCCGCTCTATGTCGTGGACGGCGTGCCGCTTCAGAACGAATCGACGGCGCCGGGAGCGACTGGCGTAGGGTGGAACGCGCAGTTAGCCCGCAGCCCGCTCAATTCGATCAACCCGGGCGACATCGAAACGATCACGGTGCTCAAGGATGCGGCGGCGACCGCGATCTATGGTAGCCGCGGCGCCAACGGCGTCGTGCTCATCACGACAAAGCGCGGCGCGCGCGGCAGCGGCAGCATGGAGTACGATGCCTACGTGGGCGCCGCCACCGCAGCAAAGAAGCTGGATCTCGCGAGTGCGTCGCAGTACAAGACGTTCATCGGGCAGCAGGTGAATCAGTACATGGCTGATTCGCTCGCCGGTAAGACGGTCAAAGGCGGTCTCGCGCCGCTCGCATTGACCAACCTTGGCAACGCGAACACCGATTGGCAGGATGCCGTTCTCCGCACGGGCATCGCGCAGAATCACAACCTGGCGTTCTCCGGTGGTTCGCAGCAGACACAGTATCGCGCTTCGCTGAACTACTTCGATCAGCAGGGCGTTATCTGGGGCAGCGGCCTCAAACGGTATCAGGGACGCCTCAACGCGAACCATGATGCGTTCACCGGACGGCTACGCCTCGCGCTCAACCTCACGGCGTCGCGCGTGTACAATGAGTACGCGCCGATGGAGAATGGTGGTGGATTCACCGGCGGTCTGTTCACCAACATGGTGATTTACGACCCGACGCAACCGATCAAGCTGTCATCAGGGAAGTACTACGAGATCCCGGGTCAGACCAGTGTGCTCAACCCTGTCGCTCTGGTCCACGAGATTAGCGACAACTCTCCGGAAGACCGCATTCTCGGCAACGCTTCGGCGACGGTCAGCATCATGTCGAACCTGACGGCGCAGACGACCGTCGGCATCGACAACAACGATGCGGTTCGGCAGACCTTCTATCCGAGCACGAGTCCGATCGCGGTCGGCGCGAGCGGCATTGCCAATCAGGCGCAGCTCACCCTGAACAATCAGAACTTCCAGCAGCTCTTGACCTTTGCGCCGCACATGGGGCGGAGTGAGGTCGAGGTCGTTGGTGGTTACGAGTACACGCATTTCGACAACCATGGCTTTGGCGCGCAGGCGCAGGGCTTCGTCACGAACGAGTTCGGCGTGAATAACCTGGGCGCCGGCACGGCGGCGACGTCTCCGCTGCCGTACTCGTATGACACTGAAAGTCAGCTGGTATCGTTCTTCTCGCGCGCCAACTATGGTTTCGCGAACAAGTACTTCCTTACAGGCGTCATGCGGTACGACGGCTCGTCGCGACTCGCGCCGGGGCACCAGTGGGAACTCTTCCCCGCGATCTCGGGTTCGTGGCGTTTGAGTGAGGAGTCGTTCTTCAAGGGCGGAATCTTCTCCAACCTCTCGCTTCGAGCGGGATGGGGCAAGCAAGGCAACCAGGCCGTGCAGCCGTATCAGACGCAGCTCTTGCTCGTGACCGATAACGGCGCCGCGTATCCCTTCGGTGGCACCGTCACGACGGGACTGCGCGCATCGCAAGTCGGCAACCCGGATCTCAAGTGGGAGACGGCGACGCAGACCAACGTCGGGGTCGACTACGGCCTCTGGAGCGATCGCCTAACGGGTAGCGTCGAGTTCTACAACAAGACGACCAATGACCTGCTCTTCGAGGTCAGCGTGCCGCAGCCGGCAGTCGTTCCGACTCGACTCGAGAACATCGGGAGCCTGCGCAACCGCGGCCTCGAGGCGTCGATCGATGGCGACATGTGGCACAGCGGTGCGAAGACGGTCTCGGGTGGTCTCGTCTTCACGCTCGAACGGAACGAGGTCATGAGCCTGGGCGACACGTCGCGCAAGTCGATCCAGACCGCGTTCGTGAACGGTCAGGGTCAGTCGAACCAGTACGCGGAGCTCATCGCTCCTGGGCACCCGTTAGGCGCTTTCTACGCGCCGAAGTTCCTGTACGTGCAGGGCGGCAAGCAGTACTTCGCCTGCACGACGGCGACGAATCAGGCCTGCGCGAGTGGTGTCACCACGGACCCGACGGATGCCGACCGCCAGTTCATCGGCAGTGCCAATCCAAACTTCACGCTCGGTCTCCACAACAACCTTCGCTGGGCCAAGTTCGACGCGAGCTGGCTGTGGCGGGGCGAGTTCGGCGGCAACGTGTTCAACAACACGGCGCTCGTCTACCAGACGAAGAGCGACGCCAAGCAGGGTCGTAACTTCCTCGCCGCGGCGTTGACCGATCCGGACAGCATCAGCGAACCGGCGAAGTACTCCTCGCGCTGGATCGAAGATCGCACCTTCGTGCGACTGCAGAACCTTACGATCGGCTACACCTTCGACATCCCGGCGCGTCTCATGTCCGGTCAGACGGCGCGTGTCTACGTCTCTGGCGACAACCTGGTGCTCTTGACGAAGTACTCCGGCCTCGATCCTGAGGTCTACTCGACAGACGGTACCGGCGGCGGACTCGCGGTGCGCGGGCTCGACTACCTCACGTATCCTCGCGCACGCACCTACACCTTCGGCGTCCACTTCCAGTTCTAGCCAATGGCACCGATCAATCTTTCTCCCAGACAGCGGGCACCTATGAGCAAATCCTCATTGAATTCCGTGCTGCGCTTCGGGCTCCGCGCATTGCTTTTCATCCCCGTATTCTTCGTGGGTGAGACGTGCACGAAGCTCACCGAGGTGCCGCACGACGCACTCACGCCGACCACGGCCTTCCACTCCGACGCTGAGGTGCTTGCGGGGTTGGCGGGTGTGTACGCGCAGATGCGTTCCACCGAGAGCAACGGCGAATTCGCCTCGATGGAAGATCTCTCGACCGACGCGTCCGTTGTGCCGACGCGCGGCAGCGACTGGTACGACAACGGCCAATGGCTCGACATCCATCGGCAGATCTGGGGCGCCAACACGGCTGGTGCGCTGAGCTTCCTCACCGGCTCGTGGAACGATCCGTTCAGTGGCGTCGCCAAGGCCAATCTGATGATCGACGTCGTCACCAAGAGCGGCGCGGCGAACAAGGACACGATCAACGCCGAGCTCCGAACGCTGCGTGCATGGTACTACTACATGCTGCAAGACATGTTCGGCGGCGTTCCGCTCGTCACATCGACGGAGCTCAAGCAGGTCGCGCGCTCCAAGCGGACGGAGGTGTTCTCCTTCATCGAGACTGAGCTGAAGGCGGCGATTCCGAACCTGCCCGACACATGGCCCTCGCAGTACTACGGCAGGGTGACGAAGGGAGTCGCCAACGCGATCCTCGCCAGCCTGTACCTCAACGCCGGCGTGTTCGACAAGGATTGCGGACCGGCGCCATGCAGCGGCGTCAGTGCGAGCTCGTACAACAGCTGCCACGGCATTGCCGTGAGCGGAGGGGATGCCTGCGCGCAGGCGATCGCTGCCGCCAATGGCGTCATCAATTCGGGCGCAGGGGCAACGTACAAGCTCAACGATAATTGGTTCGCGAACTTCTCGAACACGAACAAGAGCTCGCCCGAGAACATCTTCGTCGTTGTCCACTCGAACAGTACCCAGAACATCGGCGGTGATTGGCCGATGCGCACGCTGCATTACAATCAGCTCAACACCGGCGACGGCAGCCCGTGGAACGGCTTTGCGACCACTGCCGAGTACTATGCACGGTTCCCCGCGGGCGACGAGCGTAAGAACATGTGGCTCTACGGGCGCGCTTATAGCTTCGAACCCTCGACGTTCGGACAGCCCGTGAATGATCGCAACAAGAACCCGCTGATCTTCACCGACACCATTGCAGATCTGACGAAGGCCAACGAGGGCAATGGCGTCCGCTTCAACAAGTTCGTACCGCAGGCCGACCCACCGCACGGCTCCGCTCAGCCTAACGACTTCACCTGGTTCCGGCTCGCGGAGATGTACCTGATTCGTGCCGAAGCCGAGTACGAAAACGGCGATCAAGCTTCTGCGCTGGCGGATCTCAATGTGATTCACAAGCGCCACAACAACGGAGCGACGCTGACCCTCAGTGGCACGGCTCTTCGCCAAGGCATCCTCGACGAGCGGGCGCTCGAGTTCGCGGGCGAAGGGAAGCGGCGGACGGATCTGATTCGCTTCGGTCAGTTCCTGAGTTGGTCGGAGGCTTCGGCCAACGGTGTTTGTGGAGTCGATTATACGAAGGGCTGCCCGGCTCGCGACCCCAAACGCATCCTCTTCCCAATCTCGATCAACGCGCTCGGCTCCAACCCGTTGCTCGTGCAGAACAACGGCTACTGAGCCAATCAGCAGTTCACGCAGTATACTGTTACGGCCTGCCTCCGAACTCGGAGGCAGGCCGTAACGCTCTCAGCCCAGCTTGTCGCGCGCCCACATATCGCCTCTACGGCTTTGGCGCGCCGCTGTTCTCTTCCCCGCGCCGCTTCCGCCCCGCTGTATGACTCGCCCCGCTGCTCGTGATTGGCGTTGCGTCATGACGCTTGCTCTGGTCATGGTCGCCGGTGCCTGCTCGGGACCGGGGCGGGGAGACACTGTCGAAGCCGCGCCGGTCAGCGATAAGTCGGTGAACGCCGACCAGCTCTTCAGTCGACTCCCCTCGACTGTGACGGGCATTCGCTTCGAGAACACGCTCGAGGAGACGAGCGACCGGAACGTCTTCACCTACCGGAATTTCTATAACGGTGGCGGCGTCGGCGTAGGGGACCTCAACGGCGACGGTTTGCCTGAGATCATTCTGACATCGAATCAGGGTGGCCCCAAGCTCTTTCTCAACGAGGGTCACTTTCATTTTCGCGACGTCACCAAGGCGAGCGGCCTAACGACTGACCGCGGGTCCTGGACCACGGGCGTCGCCATCGGCGACGTGAATGGCGACGGCCTGCTCGACATCTACATCTGTCGCGCCGGGCCCGGCGATCCGGAGCAACGCGCGAATCAGCT